>CAVJJQ010000105.1:0-8887 GCA_963649755.1 bacterium
GATCTTGTCTATGTCATCCTTCTTTGCGGAAACAATGATGATGGGAATGTTCTTTTTCTCTCTGATTGCCCTGCAGACTTCGAAACCGTCCTTTCCGGGAAGCATCAGGTCAAGGACGATGAGGTCATAGTCCTCGGAAAGCGCCTTTTTCTCGCCCTCGATACCGTCCGAAGCGACATCTACCGAAAAGCTAAGTTCCAAATAATCCTTTTCAAGATCCGCAATATCCTGTTCGTCTTCAATAATTAAAATCTTATTCATTGCCGTTCTCCTCATACTTTCTTAAGACAAAATGCATGCAGGTTCCTTCGCCTTCTTTGCTGGTGGCGTAAATGTAACCACCGTGATCCTCTATAATCTTCTTTACTATTGCAAGTCCTATACCGCTTCCGCCTCTTGCGGAATTTCTCGATGCGTCGGAGCGGAAGAATCTTTCGAATATATTGGGAAGATCCTTTGCCGGTATTCCGCGACCGTTATCCTCTATCTCGACTCTCACCGCATCGGTTTCATCGATAACCCTTAGGTTAACAAAACTTTTTTCTTTTTCTTTATCACTATACTTAACCGAGTTTGAAATAATGTTGTTGATGACTCGCTTAAGCTGCTCGGGATCTGCGATAATCCGCACGTCCTTCGGAACCGTGTTCGTATAATTCAGCTCGATGTCCTTTGCTTCGAGGTCAATCTTCAATTCCTCGGCACAGTCATTGAAATAATCATTTACATTGATACGTAAAAACGTGTACGGAATGCGGTTCGCATCCATCTTGGCGCAGATGGAAAGCTCGTTTATGAGCCTATCCATATCGTTTGCCTTGTTGTAAATCGTCTTAACGTATCTATCCATTTTTTCAGGGGTGTTTGCCACTCCGTCGATGATGCCCTCGACGTAGCCCTTTATGGAGGTTAGGGGAGTCTTTAAATCGTGTGAAATATTCGAAATCATTTCACGCGTTTTTGCCTCGTTCTTAATCACCTCGTCGGTGCTTTCCTTGAGCTTAAGGCGCATATCCTCGTAATTCCTGTAAAGCTCGCCGATCTCACCTTCGGGGGCCTTATCCAAATCCAGTGCATACTCGAAATTGCCGTCCGCAATCATCTTCATACCGACCTTTAATTCCGCAACCGGCTGAAAGACGCCCTTGCTGATCCACCTTGTCAGGCAAAACGCTATGATGACCAGAATTACAAAAATGGCAATCCACAGAGCGATAAAAACGCGCCTCGGCATAAGGTCGATTACCTCGTCTACTCCGCCGGTCTGCCTAAAGTAAATCATTACCTTTCCGATGATAATAAATGCAACGGTAAACAACAGCACCGGCAAAACCGCAATTGCCGCAAAGGTTACCTTAAGCCTTGTCTGAAGCTTCATACTCCTGCCCTCTTTTCCCTCTCATTCTAACACAGGAAATTTCTTTTTTAATAAAATAGTTAGAATAGATTTATTAAAAAAAGATAAAACCCGCAGAAAGAAAAGGTCTCTCTGCGGGTTAAATTTATTCGGGATAAAAAAGTCTTTCGTCCGTAATATCCGTTATTACATTGTCTAGGAAACGTTTGGAAAGAAATTTTGCCATGTTAAGATTCATGTCGAGGTAATTTCCGCAATCCTTCGGGCTTGCACCGGGAACCTCTCCTTCAAATGACGCCATGAATTCGTACATCCTCTTAACAAGCGGAAGCACGTCTCTTGACGTAAGGTCGCCTGCAAGCACCATGTAGAAGCCCGTACGACACCCCATGGGTCCGAAGTAAATGACCTTTTCTTTCCACTCGGAATCGTTTCTTAAAAACGTCGCACCGAGGTGCTCTATCGTATGCACCTCTGCGGTATTCATGACAGGCTCGTCATTCGGCGAAGTCATCCTTATGTCAAAGGTCGTGATCGTCTCGCTTCCGACGTGATCCTGTCTGGACACGTATATACCTGGTTTTAATTTAATATGATCTATTGTAAAGCTCTTGATTTTGTCCATATTACTCTCCCGCTACGGCTACATCCTTTATGAGCATTGCCTTAGGTCCTTCGTAGGAATATAGCTTCATGGTTTCCTTGGAAAGTAAGATGTCCTTCTGCGCACTTAAGAAGTTTCCATTAATGCTTCCGCCCGTTACGGCCTCGACATTTCCGTTTCCGTCATAAAGATAAGCAAGTCTCATTTCGCCTGCAAAATGTCCGTCCATCGCATCCATCTGGAAGTCCGAGAAATTAACAATGTGAAGGCATTTTCTTTTTTTCATGTCTTCAAAGGGAATAGTTCCGCCGTCAAGAATTGCCTTTGAATAGTTTCCTATGGGCTTGATTCCGAGATAGTGAGAAAACCTCTCGTTACCGTGAATCGTCTTAAGCGTTCCGTTCTCGATGAGAGGTCTTTCAATCATCCTGATACCCTCTTCGCTGAAAGGATTGGTCACTCCGAGCTTTATGTTTACCTTGTCTCCGAGGATTTCTTCGCCCTGAACCTTATCGCCTATCTTGAAGTTCGAATAGCCCGGATAAATGTATGCCGCATTGGCCCTGTCAAGGTAAAAAGAAACCATCTCGCGCATATATTTGTCTGAAATGATGACGTCGTATGTACCTGCCTTCGGCATTCTGTCTGCCTTTGCCCTGTCCTTTGTCATTGAAAGGGTATTTGAAACAAGTTCCTTTATCTCGTCAAGTGCAAGTCCATCATATTCGAATTCCCGGTAAGTCTCAACATCCTGAGGTGCCTTACACTGAGCCACAAATTCGCCCTTTATTGAGCGGCTTAAATAAGAAACGTCCGTTCCTTCGGAAGAAACTATATGTACCTGCTTCTCTTCGCCGAAGAGTTCGACGTTGTTGATGAAAGCTTCTTTATCCGTGTCAACCGAATAAATGGCATCGGCAAAGATTTCGACATCCTCAGAAAGTGTGTAATCGTTTAAAGTGCTCTCCGCACAAACCTCGTCCGATACCTCTTTTGCAGGCAAATCAAAATAAGGATTCTTAACAAATCCCGCCGAGTAAACCGCTCCCTCAAGCTTGGCAATAATCTCCTCATCCGTCATCGAAGAAGAAACATTTATATCCGCACGTCCGCGAAGCTTCTTTCCGTCTTCTTCCATGTCCTTGTATACGGCTATCATCACTTCGTCCGTATCTTCAATCCTTCGCATATCAAGCTTTTTCTTTATAAAGAAAAGCTCTGCCGTGTTCTTTTTCACCCTTACAATTCTGTAGGTCTTTATTCCGCATTTTTCAACAAGCTTTGTAAATCTTTTCATACTCTCACCTACCCTAACCTTATCTGAGCCTTTATGTATGGGCCGCCGTCGGAAACCTTTACCCATTCTTTGTAGCCCTTGCCGCAATAACCGGCACCGTTATAGAAGGCTTCATCGGAAACTGCGGAGATGGATTTAAGCAAATCCGGAACATAGCCCGTCAAAACAATCGGCGAACAAATCTTGCCGGTAAGCTTGCCGTCCTTAATCTCGCGTGCAATGTTTACCATGCATTGGATACCCCAATTCTTGGGATCCTCCATGCCGGAGCTCGGACATTCCAGCAGGTATCCGTCCTTAACCGAGGCTATCATATCCTCAAGCTTGTCATTTCCCGCCTCAAAGTAAGTGTTCGTCATACGGGTATAGGCTTTTCTCTTGTAGCTTTCGCGTCTTCCGTTTCCGGTAGGCTCGGTACCAAGTGCCATTGCCGACTGCAAATCGCTTATTCCGGTCTTTAAAATTCCCTTGTCTATGATGACCGTGTCCGTAGAAAGAACGCCTTCGTCGTCAAAGAAATAGGTCGCGGTCTGGTTGATGGCATTGCCGTCATGCATGGTAATCAAAGGTGATGCTACATATTCGCCAACATGCTTTGCGGCACAGGCTCTGTCCTTTACAAACATATCCATTTCAACACCATGTCCGAAGGCTTCATGCACGATCATTCCGGTCGTGTCGGGGTCACAGATGCACTCATATAATCCCGGCTTAATCGGCTCGGAATCGAGCATTTCGATTGCAACCTTTGCAGTATCCTCTACACTTTTCTCCAAAAGGTCAAGAATTTCCATACCGCCAAGCACGGAGCCCGACTTATAATTGTACTTAACCTCTTCGCCTCTTATGGTGGTCACATAAATATTTCCCTGCGTCCACATAACGTTTTCCGTAAGGTCACGGTTTTGGGATAAAAAGAGCTTTGAATACCTCCTGTATGCGGTCGCAACCTGACAGTTAAGCACCTTGTCGCTTACTGCCATTCCGCGTTTGTAAATCTCCGTAAGCTTCTCAATGATTGCCTTGTCGCCCATTTCCTCGGGATCGACTTCCACATCAGTGCTCTTTGAAAAAGAAAGGGGCTCATCAAGCGGAAGCGTGTACGAGGATTTTTCTTTTTCCTTTCCAAGCGTCACAAGCTTATCCGAAATCTTTTCGATAATATCGGGAATGGAATCCTCCGAAATCTCATTTCCCGAATATTCCGCATATGCTCCGCCTTCATAAACCTTTACTACGAAGCCCCTGCCTGTTGTAAGCGGACTCTCGCTTATATTAATTCCCGATTTTGATACGTTTAGGCTCTTGCCTACAGAGTCACATACCAGAATCGATACATATTCATACTTCTTTAAAAGCTCATCCTTCAGCCTTATAAACAGAGGCTTGGAAGCTTTTATGTATGCACTTTCCTTAACCTTCATCGTTTAAATTCCTTTCATTAATTCCATAATCATCTTGGCACAGTGCTCTGCTGCCTTCTTCTCGAAAACAGGGTAGTCCTCTTCGGCTGAATCGTCTGCCTTGTCGGAGATTGCACGTACTATCACGCTCGGGATATCGTTTAAATAAGCCGCATGTACCATTGCGCAGCCTTCCATCTCCACGCAAAGCGGATCGAATTCTGCCTTGATGCGGTTTTTGACCTCTTTCCCGGCTACGAACTGGTCTCCCGAAGCGATGCGCCCCTTAAAGACGTTTATATCGGGATTTACCCTCTTGCAGGCTTCCTCGGCCATCACCTGCAATTTCTCGTCTGTCTTAAATTCAAAGACATCCATCTGGGGAACCTGGCCCTTTTTGTAGCCGAAAGCCACGGCATCCATATCATGGTAGATTGCTCCGGTTGCAACGACGATATCGCCTATATCTATTCTTTCGTCCAAAGAGCCTGCCACACCTGTATTTACTATATGCGTAATGGCAAATTTATCAACCATCATCTGAACGGTCAGGGCTGCATTTACCTTTCCCACTCCGCAGCGTGCAAGCACAGCTTTTTTATTAAAAAGCTTTCCCGTATAAAAGGTTCTTTTTCCGAATTCGATTTTTTCTTTTTCCGTCATGGCTCCGATAAGGGTTTCAACCTCTAAGTCCATGGCTCCGATTATACCTATAATCTGTTCCATCTGTTTTCCTTTCTGAAATTCCCCTTATGAGTATACAAAAACCCCGTGGTTTTTTCCACGGGGTTTAGGGAAAATTAATATCTTACTTGAAAGGGTTCTCTGTAGGATAAGGAAGGTTTGCAGGCTGATTGTATGCAATGTCCTTAACTCCAAGGAACTTGAATGCTTCGAAGAGGAGCTTTCCGTAGTGACCGAAAGCAACGGCTCCGTGATGAGGATATCTCTTCTGAACGAGTACGTGACGATAGAAACGACCCATCTCGTTGATTGCAAAGATTGCGATACCACCGAAGGATCTTGTGGGAACGTCGAGGATTTCGCCTTCTGCAATGTAAGCTCTGACTTCACCCTCTGAATCACACTGTAAACGATAGAAGGTAATGTCGCTTGCTGCGATGTCGCCTTCAAGAGTTCCTCTTGTAAAGTCGGGCTCGGATCCCTTAGGCTCAAGAAGTCTGTGCTGGATGAGCTGATACTTAACGGCTCTGTCCGCACACATCTTGCAGGAAGGAGTATTTCCGCAGTGGAAGCCCATAAAGGTATCGGTAAGCTTGTAATTGTACTTACCCTTAATGTCCTCGTCGTAAATGTACTGAGGAACGGAGTTGTTGATATCAAGAAGTGTTACTGCGTCATAGGATACGCACATTCCGACATATTCGCTTAATGCGCCGTAAATATCAACTTCGCATGATACCGGAATACCGCGGCTTGCAAGACGTGAATTTACGTAGCAGGGCTCAAAGCCGAACTGTGAAGGGAATGCAGGCCAGCACTTGTCAGCGAAAGCAACGTACTTTCTCGATCCCTTGTGAGCCTCTGCCCAGTCAAGTAAGGTAAGCTCGAACTGTGCCATACGTGCATTGAGTTCGGGATAATACTTTCCTTCACCCATTTCTTTAGCCATGTCTTCGCAAACACCGGGGATACGAGGATCGTTCTCGTGCTCCTTGTAGGAAACGAGAAGGTCAAGCTCGGAGTTCTCTTCAATTTCAACGCCAAGCTCGTAAAGTCCCTTGATGGGAGCGTTGCAGGCGAAGAAATCCTGAGGTCTGGGACCGAAGGTGATAATCTTTAAGCTCTGAACACCGATGATTGCTCTTGCAACGGGAACAAAGTCACCGATCATCTTTGCAATATCATCAGCAGTTCCGACAGGATATTCGGGAATATAACCCTTTAAATGTCTCATGCCGAGATTGTAGGAGCAGTTAAGCATACCGCAATATGCGTCACCACGTCCGTTAACCATGTCTCCGTCGCCTTCTGCAGCGGCAACGAACATGCAGGGACCGTCAAAATTCTTTGCAATTAAGGTTTCGGGTGTCTCGGGACCGAAGTTTCCGAGGAACACTACGAGAGCATTACACTCTGCCTTATTCACATCTTCGATAGCCTTAAGCATATCAAGTTCATTTTCTACCGTAACGGGACATTCATATAAGTCTCCCTTATATGCTGCCTTTATGGCTGCGCGTCTCTTTACGCTCAGTTCAATAGGGAAGCAGTCACGGCTTACGGCAATGATGCCAAGCTTTACCTCAGGTAAGTTTGTCATACCCATTTCTTTAATCCTCCTTAAGATTAATTATTTTCATTTTATATCATAATTTTAAGCCTTTAAACATTTGTATCATACTATAATGTCGGAGTCAAAAAGTACTTTGCCCCCAAATGATACCGGATTGCTACGTGCTACGCACTCTCGCAATCCTGCAAAGCATTCGTAATCCGCTCATTTTTCTTCGAAAAATGGCTACTTACTCATGTTTTGGCGGGCCCCAAGGTCAAAACTTCTCTTGCAAGCGAGCTTGCATCGAAGTTTTGAACCTTTTGACCCTGGTATCATATCAGATTTCTAAAAACAGGCTTTAATGCGGGATAAATTTGCTTAAACTCCGCATAACGCTTTTCGTACTTTTCTGCCAGTTCTTTATCCGGTTCAATTGTGTCTACCACATGTACGAATTTGTCGGCAATCTCCTGCACCGATGCATATTCGCCGGCTGCAACCGCAGCAAGCATTGCTCCGCCCATGGACGGTCCTTCTTCGCTCTCGATTACGTCAACTTTAATATTCAGGATGTTAGCAATCATCTTCTTCCAAAGAGGGCTCTTTGCACCGCCGCCGCAAATCTTGGTGCGCTCGATCTTGATGCCCAGTGACTTTGCAACCTCGAATGAATCTCTTAAAGCAAAGGCAACGCCTTCCAAAACCGCCTGAGTCATATCGGCTCTTGTCGTATCCATCGTGATACCGGTGAAGGTCCCCCTTGCATAAGGATCGTTTAAAGGCGATCTTTCACCCATTAAGTAAGGCAAAAAGAACACGTGATTCTCACCTAAATTTTTGATTTCTTTTTGCTCTGCGGAATAATCCTTGGTGCCGATGATTTCATCCATCCACCACTTGTTGCAGGAAGCCGCGGAAAGCATACAGCCCATCAGATGATAGGTGCCGTCGGCATGTGCGAAAGAATGAAGGGCGTTATTACTGTCAACGCCGAAGTTCTTTGAAGAAATGAAAATCGTTCCGCTCGTGCCAAGGGAAATATTGCACATTCCGTCACCGACTGTTCCGGTTCCGACTGCAGCAGCCGCATTGTCGCCTGCGCCTGCAGCAACGATTACGTCGTCGTTAAAGCCTAGTTTGCTTGCTACCGAAGGCTTAATTACGCCGATTTTTTCGTAGCTTTCAAAAATTTGTGCAAGCCACTCTTCTTTAACGGAGCAGATTTCACACATTTCCTTGGACCAGGTACGGTTCTTTACGTCGAATAAAAGCATACCGGAAGCATCGGAAACATCCGTCGAATGAACGCCTGTAAGCATGTATGCAAGATAATCCTTGGGAAGCATAATCTTTTCAATACGTGCGAAGTTCTCGGGTTCATGATCCTTAACCCACAGAATCTTCGGAGCGGTGAATCCCGTGAACGAAATATTTGCGGTATACTCGGAAAGTTTGTCCTTACCGATTACATTGTTTAAATAGTCGCATTCCTTGGTAGTACGACCGTCATTCCAAAGAATGGCAGGTCTGATAACCTTATCGTCCTTGTCAAGGATGACGAGTCCGTGCATCTGACCTCCAAAGCTCAAGCCCTTGACCTTTGACCTGTCGATGTCCTTTGTGAGCTCCTTTAAGCCCTCTATGCTCTTTTCATACCAGTCCTCCGGATTTTGCTCACTCCATCCGGGATGAGGAAAATTAAGGGGATATTCTTTAGATACGATATTTACAATCTTGCCTTCGGAATCCATCAATAATAGTTTGACCGCCGAAGTACCCAAATCAATTCCTATGTAATACATAAGCCAACCCTCCGTGAATTACTGCCTACATTCTAATATTTTCTCGGTACTCTTTCAATTCATTTTTGGTCATTGTTTTATCACTTATTGCTATGATGATTATTAAAAGCGTTCTGTTAACATAACGCTTGCGCCGAGCGCGCCCTCTCCGTCCTCGCTTCGCTCGGCCACCTCTCCCAAAGGGA
>CAVJJQ010000106.1:0-8887 GCA_963649755.1 bacterium
ACAAAAATATTTTTCAAAAATCTTGTTTTCAAGCTTGACTCTTTTTTAGTATTATACCGCAGAAAGCCCTTAGTTTCAATGTTTTCTACTTGTTGCGTTTTCGCAGTTTCGTCTGTTGCGCTATTTAATTAGAATTTCGGTTTTTCCGTTATTATATATACAGAAGGCAGTAAACGAGCCGTCGAGGTTACACTCGGCGGCTTTTTTGCTGCCCGAAAATAACGGAGAGGAGGTTTTAGTTATGGTAGTTAAAATCACGCCGAAGCAGCGGGCAAAAATCAACGCCCTTGTACGCAAAACTTGCTGTAATTGCTATAAGGAAAATTGTCTGCTGCTGGACGACGGCGAAGAAGCAAAGTGCGTACAGCTCATTTCTCGGTACGGTATTTACTGCAACTATTTTATGACAGCAGTATTACCGGCTGAAAAAGAACTGTACACAGAAATCTTACGGCAAAACGGGCTGAATGGATAACCGCCCGAAAAAGAGTTATCCGAAATATTTTGAAATGCGCTATGTGCAGGAAAGGACAAGATTATGAAAACATTTAGAGAAGCAAAAATTATAGGCATTGACCATGGGTATGGAAATATGAAAACGGCAAATTTCTGTTTTCCGACAGGCATTACAGCCTACGACCACGAGCCGCTGTTCACGGCGGATATGCTGATCTACGGCGGCAGGTATTATGTCATCGGCGAAGGGCATAAGGAGTTTGCGCCGGACAAGATTAAGGACGAAGATTATTATGTGCTGACCCTTGCGGCAATCGCCAAGGAGCTGAAAGCCGAAAATCTTACCGAGGCGCACATTGTGATTGCCGCCGGTCTGCCGCTGACTTGGACAAGCGGGCAAAAGGCAGATTTTAGGGCGTATCTGATGAAAAACGCTGAGTTGGAGTTTACCTACAAAAAGACGAATTACCACCTGTTTATCGACGATGTGCGTATCTATCCGCAAGGTTACGCCGCTATTGCGACATTTGCCTCTACGCTGAAAGGCATAAATCTTATTGCCGACATCGGCAACGGCACGATGAATACCCTGTATATGATAAACTGCAAGCCGCAGCAAGGCAAAATGTTCACCGAAAAATTTGGGACTTACCAGTGTACACTTGCCATTCGTGAGGCTATTATGCGAAAAACGCAGAGAGAAATCAACGATGCCATCATTGATGAGGTGTTAATCACAGGCACCGCAAACATTGCGCCTGCCGATCTCAAAATCATCAAGGGTGTTGCCGCCGAGTATGTGCGAGATATTTTCCGCAGACTTCGTGAGCACGGCTATGACGAGAATACGATGACCTTGTATGTTACGGGTGGCGGCGGTTGCCTTATAAAGAACTTTTATAAGTTCAATGCCGACCGTGTGAAATTTGTTGATGATATCTGCGCCGCCGCAAAGGGATATGAATATCTGGCAGAGACACAGATGAAAGCTGAGGCGAAGGGATGAGCAAGTATCGGATCAATGTGCGATTTGATTTGGATGCTCCTAAAGAAGCGGAAGCAGCACAGTATTTGCAGTTGCTCGACAAATCCCGTAACGCCTTTATTGTAACGGCGATCCTAAATGAAATGCAGCGGCAATCCACACCAGAGAGTGCTTCACTTGAAGAAATCCGTCAGGTCATACGGGAAGAATTGCAGGAGGTGTCGTTTGTTGCGGCACCTTCTTCATTTGAGTCGGTACAGACTGAACTCACCGCTGAACAGCAAGCCGAAAATGAGAAAAGTGTACTTGATGACCTTGAGATGTTCGGCTGAGCCAAAACGCCGATATGTGGCTCAAATCGCAGTATTCGCAGCAGAAGCAGAGCCAATTTGGCTCAATAACGAGATACGCCCCAAAGGAAGAAACAGCGGTTTTCGGTACCGTGCAGCGCAGAATTGTGCAGAGATTACGGTATTCGTCAGCCGCTTTTCTTTATGTCCTGCGGGGTGTGTCTCATACTGTAGCAAGCAGGGAACTTGTACGGCAAGTTCCCACTCAAATCGGCTGTCCGCCGCTTTCTCTTTAGGGGCAAGACCCTAATACCCCGCCGCAAGGCAACGAATATAGAAAGCACTTTTGGAAATACTATTGACAAATGCACTCATTGGGTGTATTATATAGTCGAGGTGATGTTTATGGATATTCGTGAAATGAGAAAGCAGTTGGGAGATACGCAAAGTGAATTTGCCGCAAGATATAATATTCCCTTTCGCACCATTCAGAATTGGGAAACCGGTATGCGCAAGCCGCCTGAATATATTGTCAGCTTATTAGAGCATCGGGTTGAAGAGGATCTAATCAATAGAAAGACGGTGGCCTTGCCGAAGCGTGATCCGCAAAAGCAGGAGCTGCCCAAGCGCAGCGATTATATAGGAGCAACCGCGTGGCTCAGAGCTGTTCGGGAGCGCATTGGTGAGCCGATTGTATTTGCATTGGATGAGGCGCTTATGTGTCAGGGGAACTTCGGAGGCCGCAGTGATGAGTATCTCGTCTGGGTATACGGAAGCGACGCCGTCACCCGTTTCAACGGGGTAGCTGTGCTCGGAAACCAAATCAGCACATATGATGTTGAAAAGCGGAACGGGCTTGAATACACTAATTTTAACAGAACTCTTTCCGACGCACTTGCAAACGAATCCATTTTGGATATGCAGGGAATTACAGAGGCGGTCAGCCGATACTATACTTCAAACGGAGACAGCTTCAGCGGAATTTTTGTTGCGCCCGAATATCAGGCGCAGTTTGAAAGACTGGCGAACGAAGCCAGAGATTATTATGAAAATTGAGGTGATTTGTATATGAATATTTCAGCAGAAGAAAAATTGATGTATACCGTGATGAAGGCGATCTATGACAGCGGAATACCGATGAACTTTAAGGGTTCAATGGTTTTGAAAGCCTGTTTGCTGGAGGCGGGGTTCACGGAAGAAACAAGACATACCGTAGATATTGATGCGAACTGGTATTCCGATACCGCACCAAGTGCAGAGCAGATGGTGGACTCCCTGCAAAAAGCACTTCGGAATTGCGGTATTGACTTGAATGTAAACCTTTACCGAATGTACGGCGAGGGACGGTCTGCGGGATTTGAATTGTCCGATACTGCTACCGGCGATGTGCTTTTTACTATGGATGTCGATGTGAACAGACTCGCTTCAAAGACAAAGATTTATGAGGTCAACGGAATTCATTTTTGCGGTGTTGCGCCGTCTCAGATGATTGCCGATAAAATCTCGGCAATCTCCACGGATAAGGTGTTTCGCAGAATAAAGGATGTGGTTGATCTTTATTATATCTCAAAGGTCTTTGCATTTAATAAAGCGGAGGTTCTTGAAACTCTGAAAGCCAGCGGCAGAAACTTGGATTCCTTTAACGGATTTTTACACAGACCGGAAGATTTACAACACTCTTATGAAAAGTTCCGTTTTTCCGGGGAAGTGGACAAGCCGCCGTTCAATGAAGTATATCGTAGCGTAAAAGCATATGTCAAGGATATTCTCCCAAAAGAAAAAGATCGTGATTATGAAAGATAATATTAGGTAAAATCAAATAACTGCAACGAGTCGATGGGAAATTCTCATCGGCTTTTTTGCGCCCAAAAACAAGAAAGAAGGCATTTATATGAATGAAAACAAAAAGAAGCTGTCGGCACGGATTGAACTCCGTGTGACAGCAATAGAGAAAGAAAAAATTCAAGCAAAAGCCCGAAAATGCGGGCTGAGTACAACCGAATATATCAAGCAAAGAGCGTTGGGGTATGAGCCAAGAACAGTTCCGCCCGACGCTCTTTTTGTTTGCCTTGAAAAGTTGGGTGAGCTTGCGGACAAAGCAAGTTCGCCGGAGCTTGACGATGAAATCCGCACGGTACTGAAACAGATAACGGCGGCGTTTCTGCTGCCGAGAAAGGGATGATGCGGTATGGCTGTTACAGGCTTCTGGCCGGTATACAAAAACTTAAAGGCAACGCTGGACTACGCCGACAATCCCGACAAGACCACCGCCCCGGAATATCTCGATGATGACCTGTATGCCGCCCTGCACTATGCGGAAAATGACGATAAAACAGACCGCAAAATGTTTGTTGGCGGCATTAACTGCTCTGCACAGAACGCTTACGCCGAGATGATTGCCGTTCAGCGGCGGTTTGGGTTGCGTGGTAAGGTTGTTGCCTATCACGGAATTCAGAGTTTCACTGAAGGTGAAGTCACACCGAAGCAGGCGTTTGAAATCGGCAAGGAAACCGCAAGAAAGATGTGGGGCGACCGCTATCAGGTACTCGTCACCGTTCACCTCAACACTGAGAATGTGCATTGTCATTTTATTGTAAATCCCGTGTCATTCAAGGACGGCGCAAAATTCAAAAATAAAATCGGCGACCACAAAGAGCTTCGCAAAATCTCAGATGAAATTTGTCGTGAGCGTGGGCTGTCGGTAATTGAAAACAGCGAGTTTTACAGCAAGGGCAAAAAGAAAGAATATTGGGTTCATAAGGCCGGCAAGAAAACGCACCAGAACTATCTGCGAGAGGATGTGGAATACTGTCTCTCCTACGCCTCAAAGCCTGACGAATTTGAAAGACAGTTACGCGCACTCGGTTATGAACTGGACCGGGTGCGCTTTTCTGTAAGAGCAAAGGGCTGGGAACGGTCGGTCAGGCTTTCGTCTATCGGTTTTACAAAAGAAATCGTCAACGCGCGGTTAGCGGAAAACAGAAACAATATCTTCTTTTACCGTGACGAATGGAATCTGCACCTTCCGTATAAGCCGAAGCACTTTCCGTTGGAGGATGAGCTGAGGAAATTGGAGTTTTCCATAGACCATAGCTACGATACCGCAACTGTGCTCGTGGACGCACTGTTCCTGATTCTCATAACGGTACTTCAAATGGTGACCGAGCTTGCCGATGTAATGCTGCTGTCGCCCGATTTGCGTGCGGCGGAAAGAGATTTGAAGGATATGGTTTCGGATTACCGCTTTTTGCGGAAAAACGACATCCATACGGTAGCCGACCTGCAAGCAAATATTGAGCAGTCTCAATCGGAACTATCCGCATTGGAGCGTGAGCGAAGCGACATCAGCAACCGTATCCGCCGCCCAAAGTCGCAAGAAGAACAAGTGCAAAACAAGGAACGCCGAAAGGCGGTATCCGGGCAGATGAAACCTGTTAGAGAACGCCTACGCCGTGCGGAGAAAATTTTAGAGAAGTCTCCGCACTTATATGAATTATTACGACAAGAGCACGAGCTCGAGAAAAAAGCCCGTGTAAAATATTTAGATAGGAGTCGATAAAAATGAAAAATACAATAAAAACACCGGTGGCAATTCCGGTTGAAAAATTGCGACCCTTTGACGGACATCCGTTCAAGGTTAAGGATGATGACGAAATGAATACGCTGATCGAAAGCATACAGACGCAAGGCATTCTTTCGCCGTTAATCGTCCGACCGATAGAAAATACAGATGAATACGAGGTCATAAGCGGTCACCGCCGCTTACACGCCGCAGTTAAGGCAGGGATAACAGAAGTTCCTGCCTTAATTTATGCCCTTGACAGGGATGCCGCCGCAATTGCCTTGGTGGACAGCAACCTGCACCGTGAGCATATCCTGCCGTCCGAAAAAGCATTTGCGTACAGAATGAAGCTCGAAGCTATGAGCAGACAAGGACACCGCTCAGACTTAACTTCCGACCAACTTGGTCGGAAGTTGGAAACAGCCGAAATTATTGCACAACAGTCCGATGACAGCAAATCTCAGGTGCGCCGCTATATCCGTCTGACCTATCTCATCCCCGAATTTCTTGAAAAGATGGACGAGGGCAAAATCGCTTTGTCCGTCGGCGTGGAGCTGTCATTCCTTAGTGAGCAGAGCCAGCGTGATGTATTGGAACAGTGCGCCGTCAACGACTGCACCCCGTCATATTCACAGGCATGGCGAATGCACAAGGCCGAGCGTGCAGGACGGCTTGACAGCTATGCGATTATGCGCATTATGTCGGAGGAAAAAGCAAATCAGGTGGAACGATTGAAAATTCCTATGGAGCGTATACGCAAATATTTTCCGCAAAGTTATACCGTCGCCCAGATTGAGGATGCTGTCGTAAAGCTCTGTGAAAGGGACTACCGCCGACGAAACGACCGAGAAAGATGAGGAGGTGCGCTTATGGAATTTAAGATGAATGCCGTCATTCACCGTGGCGGTGATTACAAAAATACCCTCCGAGCTTTTCAGCACAAGCGAATGGAATTTTTGGAACAGGAAATCCGCGCGTTTGATGCCGACACCCTTTGGCTACTCATTAGACAGCTTTGCCGCAACGGTCGCACATTGGAAAGCATCACAGGGCTTGCGGTATAATGAGGAAAATAGGAGGATGATGTTATGACAAAGAAACCAAAACGTAATGCAGAGGACAATCGGGGCGTAGCCATCTACGCCCGAAAGTCCCGCATCACCAACAAGGGCGACAGTATCGGCGTACAGTTTAAGCAGTGCGCCGAATATGCTAAAAGAGAACTTCGTCTTGATGATGATTATAGTTTTCTCGAATATGAGGACAAGGGGCTTTCAGGCTACTATTCCGACCGTCCGGATTTTCAGCGTATGCTTCATGATATTGAAATGGGTAAAATTCGTGCCGTCGTCTGCTATAAATTAGATCGTATCGGCAGAAAGACCAGCGACCTTTTGCGTCTGCTCGATTTCCTTGAAAAGCATAAGGTTGATCTGCTGATATGTTCCAATAATATAAATACAGCATCCGGCGTATCTAAAATATTTATTCAGATATTTGCCGTCGTTGCTGAATTTGAGCGTGATACCCTGACAGAGCGCATCACCGATAATATGATGGAACTTGCTAAAGACGGGCGCTGGCTTGGCGGCAATACGCCAACCGGGTTTACCGTTCGGCGTGTCAAAACCGGCAGTGGTAAAAACAAATCCGCATACAGTTATCTTGAGAGTATTCCCGAAGAAAAGGCAATGGTCCAAAAGCTCTATGAAATTTTTTCCACTACCCGTTCCATTAAGAAAACGGCTGATAAAATGAACGAGCTTGGTTACCGCACAAAGGTAGGCGCACGGTTCAACAGCTCGACCACACGATTATTGCTGAAAAATCCGGTTTACTGCACCGCCGACGAAAACGCCTATAACTATTTTTTAGAGCACAACGGCGGACTGTGCGGTGATATCTCCGATTTTGACGGACAGCACGGCGTCTCCGCTTACAACAAGACTGACCAAGAAAAATTTGAGGACGCCGACAGTACCTTTATTTCCCCGAAATTTGTTCAACTAATGTCCCCAAAGCCGCTTTCAGAATGGATCATCTCTGTAGGCAGACACGAAGGCTTCATTTCCAGTCGGCAGTGGATTGACACGCAGAATATGCTGGATGCTATTGCCGAAAAGTATAACCGTCCGCACCGTAAAACCAATGCACTGCTTTCGGGCTTGATCTTCTGCCCTCATTGCGGCAAACGGCTGCGTGTTATCTCGGAATCCAACCGCTATACCAACGGCAAGCCGAGATTCAAATATGTCTGTCCCGGCTACCGTGCCGGTGAATGTACCTTCCGTGCAGTGGACGGTGTGCTGCTGGATGAATTTGTCGTGCAACAGTTATCTCACCTTGCCGACGAAGACAGCGAATATTTTGAAAGGCTGCTCAATGAAAAGGCAACGGATATTTTCCGTTCGTCGCAGAGTGAAAAAGAACTGTCAGACCTCAAAAAGAAAAAGAGACAGCTTGAAGCGGCGATTGCCAATCAGGTGAAAAACCTGCGAGATGCCGATGACGGTCTGAAACGATTTATTCAGGAGGATGTTAAAGCACTGACCGATGAGCTTTCCGAAACGGAAATACTGCTGCAAAAGCTGGAAGACAGCAACCGCAGCCAAATGTACGCCATTCGTGATATTGAGGAAATTAAGGAACGACTTCTTTCTTTCGGAAAGTATGCTGAAAATGCCTCTCCCGATGTGTTGATTAATCTGATACAGACCTTTGTAGAACGCATATATATTACTGATGAAAATGATGAACGGCAGTGTCACATTTTCATCAAGGGTTGCTCGAAAGAAGACTATGATGACTTCTTCCGGGCAACCGGATACATAGAAAACACACAGGAAAACGGAGCAATTACATCTGTTTTGCCTGTGTGTGATTCAGACAAGTGTTGCATTGGCAACAGTATCACTATTCGGAATTGCGATTCTTACGGGCTGCGGAGCAACTCAGCCGAGCAATTCAGACGCAACAGAAATCACTACAACCGCAGCTCAAACGGCAACAACCGTAAAAACCGATCAGAAACTATTGTCTTTGCGTAACGAAATCAAAGAAAATAATTTTCAGGCAGGCATGGCTTTTATCGGAGGTATAGAAAAAAAATTCAGTAAAAAAGAGATACGCGCATTTATACAGAGCAATCTTTATGCGGAAAAATATTCTTTTCTCTGTGATGCACCGATCGTAGACGCAGGCGGAACTGAGCTGTATGCGGTTGTAACGGCAAGCCAACAGTGCCAGGCTTCCGTATATCGTGCAAAAATGACCGACAGCGGCGAATATGATATAACAACGGATAATGCACTCTATGAAGGAAAAGGCTTCGATTGTTTCCTTCTTCGATGCAACGTCAGCGATATTCATTCCGATGTTGTTATATCATTTAAAGACGGCGATAATACTTTTTCTGTATTCCCGATGATTTCGGGCTCGAGCGGTAAGCTTGTTGCCGAAAACTGCTATGATTTTTCTATTAACGCCGATGAAAGAAAGTCGCAGGACGATGTTGCAATCGCACAAATGCTTCTGTTGGATTCGGACGAAGTGAAAAATTACATAAGTAAAGGAATGACCCTGCAATATACCGGC
>CAVJJQ010000107.1:0-8695 GCA_963649755.1 bacterium
GGGGTAAGCCTTGTAATCAAAGGCTTCTTTGTCTATCAAAAATTTTCTTTCTATTTCCAAAATTGGCACCTCAAACCTTAAAATAAAATAAAGCATTGCAAATTGAGTAGAATAATCGCGCTGTAAACATTATAATAATTGATATATGGGTTACAGTAAAGGAGGTATTTACATGCGTGTAGGCGTTTTCTTTGGTGAAAGGTTTGAGGAAATCGAAGCCTTGACGACCGTTGATTTGTTGAGGCGCGCGGGTCTTGACGTGGAGACGGTTTCGGTAGGGCATTCACATCATGTAAGGGGTTCACATTCCATTGAGATTAAGACAGATTTTCTGGTGGCGGACATATGGTTTAAGACGTACGACTGTCTGGTGCTTCCGGGAGGACCCGGACACACGAATCTTGAAAAATGCGATTTGCTTGTCAAGTATATCAAGAAGTTTAATGACGAGGGAAAGCTTATTGCGGCTATCTGTGCCGCACCTTCGATACTCGGACGTGCAGGCGTTTTAAACGGTAAGAAGTTTACGTGCTTCCCGGGATATGAGGGAGACTGCGTCGGAGGAGAGTATACGGGTGAAGAGGCCGTTCTTGACGGAAACATCGTAACGGGTCGTTCCGCGGGCTGCGCAATTCCTTTTTCTTTGAAGATAGTCGAGGCGCTCCTCGGTAAGGACGCGGCAAAGAAACTTTCCGACGATATTTATTACGATCATTATTAAACATAAAGGGGAACTATATGACACTACGAGAAAAGCTTGAAGAAATCGGGCAGTCTCAGTTACTTAAGTTTGAAGACGAGATTACTCCCGAGGAAAAAGAAGAGCTTTACAAACAGATTGAATCCATTGATTTTGGCATCACAAAGGCACTTGACGACTTGGGAAATCCCATTAAAAAGGGTAAGATTTCACCGCTTGAAGCACTTGACTTAAAGGCAATTTCGTCGAGAAAGGACGATTATTCCGAAGCCGGCGTTAAAGCCATAAAGGAAGGCAAAGTCGGAGCGGTACTGCTTGCGGGCGGTATGGGAACGCGCCTTGGCTCAAACGACCCCAAGGGCATGTACAATATCGGACTCACAAAGCCTTTGTATATATTTGAGTGCCTTATTAACAATCTGACAGATGTTGTCAAAGAAACAGACACCTACATTTATTTATATGTAATGACGAGTGATTTAAATTACGAGTCGACAGTTAATTTCTTTAAAGAACACGATTATTTCGGATATCCTGCGGACCACATTTTGTTCTTTAAGCAGGAAATGGCGCCTTGCTGTGATTACAACGGCAACATCCTGCTTGAGAAAAAGTACAAGGTAGCCGTTTCACCGAATGGAAACGGCGGGTGGTTCTTGTCAATGATGAAGACGGGAATTTTAAAGCATGTGCATGAGCATGGAATCGAACTTTTGAATGTCTTTTCGGTAGACAACGTGCTTCAGCGTATTTGCGATCCCGTATTTATCGGGGCAACCCTTCTTGAGGGACAGACCGTTGGTGCAAAGGTTGTGAGAAAGAATCATCCCGACGAAAAAGTCGGAGTTATGTGCCTTGAAGACGGCAGACCTTCAATTATCGAATACTACGACCTGACCGATAAGTTAAGAGACCAGGTAAACGATAAGGGCGAAAGAGTCTACAATTTCGGCGTTATCCTTAACTACCTGTTCCATGTGGACGAGCTTGAGAAGATTGTTAATGAAAGCCTTCCGTATCATGTGGTTGAAAAGAAGATTCCGTGTCTTGACAGAGACGGAAACGAGGTAAAGCCCGAGATTCCGAACGGATACAAGTTTGAACAGCTTGTGCTTGACATGATTCATTTGGCAAAGTCATGCCTTCCTTTTGAGGTCGACAGGGAACGCGAATTTGCGCCTGTCAAGAACAGGACCGGGGTTGATTCGGTTGAATCGGCTCGTACACTTTTGGAGAAAAACGGAAAGGTTTTATAAATTTTATGTCTGTAGTCTTAAACACAAAGATGGGGTCCATTAGGGGTAATGAACGCACGGATTGCTTTGAGTTTTTGGGCGTAAGGTACGCAAGGGCGGAAAGATTTGAGTACGCTAAGGCAGAGGACACCTTTGACGGAGAATATGATGCCACGCAGTTCGGACCCGTGTGTCCGCAGTCGAGGACTTATTACGAGCATTTGGAGAATCCCGAGCGTCTCTTCTATTACAAGGAATACAGGCAGGGTATAAATTTTTATTACAGTGAAGATTGCCTTAACATGAACATTTACACGCCCAAGAAGGCCGAAAAGTGTCCTGTCCTTGTTTTTTTTCACGGAGGAGGTTTTGACTCCGGAGCAAACTGGGAAGGAGCATTCGACGGCGGCGCCTATGCAGGTCACGGCGTAATAGCGATTTTCCCAACCTACAGAGTCGGCGTGCTCGGATATATGACTCATGAAGAAGTCTTCAAAAAGTACGGGCATGAAGGAAACTTCGGACTTGATGACATGTATGTGTGCCTGAATTGGATAAAGAACCACATTGAGGACTTCGGCGGAGATCCCGACAATATCACCGTGATGGGACAGAGTGCGGGCGCAATCTCCATTCAGGATATGTGCTTGAATCCTATGTTCGATCCGCTTTTCAGGAGAGCAATCATGCTTTCGGGTGCGGGACTTTTTCCTAAATTCGGTCGTCCGAGAATGGCGGAAAGTACGCGTGAATACTGGCTTCAGTATATGGATACAGTCGGCGCCAAATCCTTAGATGAACTTAAGCAGATGGACATTCGTAAGCTTATGGACGGAATCGAGGCTATCAGGGAAGCACGAAACGACGGAATCTACAACACGATGCCCGTGGTGGACGGGTACCTTATCACAAAGCCAGTGGGCGAGCTTATCAACAATCCTTTAAAGAAAGATTATATGATAGGCTATACCAACAACGATATGGGAGCTTCCATACTTGCGCATATCAGTCGTGATTTTGCATGGAAAAACAACGCATATCTATACTATTTCGACATTGACGGCCCCGGGGACGATCACAACGGAGCCTTCCATTCCTGCGACTTAAGGTACGTATTCGGAACTCTTGAAAAGAGCTTCCGTTCCTACGACATTCATGATTATGAAGTTTCGGGTCAGATGATAGGCTACATAAGTGAGTTTGCAAGAAAAGGCGATCCAAACGGAGACGGACGTCCCACTTGGGAAAGAGGCAAGGGCAAGACCCTTTGCATCGGAAAGACCGTGAAGATGGGACATGACAATAAATTAAAGCTTTTTATAAATATGATTACAAAGGGAAATCCTGAGGCTGAGGCATGAAATACAGGCGCTTCTTTACCCTGACAAGCGAGGGTGATTCATACAGAGTATATAAGGCAGACGACATTACCGTCAGACTCGATTTCTTTAAATCGATGTACAGGGTAGCTATTTTACGCGATGGGGAAACTTTAATGCCTACGTATTCCGTGTGCCCCGGCGATTCGATCATTAACAGAGAGGGGCGCGACAAGCTCAGTACCGAAGGCTTTGAAACGGTTACTCCCTTAGTCAAAGAAACCGATACGCACGTAACTGTAGGCTATAAAGACTATAAGCTTACGATTGAAAAGCTTAACTTCAGGATGGAGCTAAGCTCTTATAAAGGCGTTCTTTTTAAAGACAGAGAGTATATCTCATACAACTTCGGACATGAACTCGGAAAAGGCTCGATGCATTTTTTGAGTCGTGAAGAGGATGAAAAGATTTTCGGCCTCGGCGATAAGAGCGGTGACGTAAACAAGAACGGTTTAAACTTCAGACTCTCGACCTCCGATGCGATGGGTTTTGATGCGCGTACCTCGGATCCTCTGTACAAGCATGTTCCTTTTTACATCTGTGAAAACAGCGTCGGAAGCTACGGCATCTACTATGATACCTATTCAAACGGGGCTTTTGACTTCGGACGTGAAAAAAACAATTATTACGACATCTTCAAGTCATTTAAATGCGATGAAGAGAATCTTGTTTTTTATGTATTGCTTGGGACTGTACCCGAGATTACGAGAAACTTTTCCTTCATGACAGGCAAGATGTTCATGCCGCCTAAGTGGAGCTTTAAATACTGCGGCAGCACGATGGCATATACGGATGCGGACAATGCGGACGAACAGTTAAGAAATTTTATTTCTCTGTGCAATAAATATGAGCTGAGGCCCGGGGGCTTTTATCTCTCAAGCGGGTATACGCAGATAGGCGACAAGCGGTGCGTGTTCCACTGGAATACGGAGAAGATTCCCTCACCGGAGGGTCTGGCGGCTTTCTTTAAAGAAAACGGCGTCGAATTCTTGCCGAATGTAAAGCCCGCATTTTTAACAGACCATCCTTGGTATAAAGAACTTGCCGAAAAAGGTTTCTTTTTACATTACGAGGACGGCTCTCCCGCGCTTTTCCCGTTCTGGTCGGGAATGGGCAGTTACCTGGACTTTACAAATCCCGAGGCTTACGATTTTTGGAGAGATTCCGTTAAGAGTGCTCTGGTTGACAAGGGCTACAGGAACATCTGGAACGACAATAACGAGTACGATATTTGCGATGAGACGGTTTATGCATATGGGTTTGGACATCCCGTGAAGGCGTATCTCATAAGACCGCTTTTCTCTATGCTCATGACGATGGCAAGCCTTGAGGCTCAGGACAAAACAGTCAGACACTACAGCGTATCTCGCTCCGGAATTCCCGGACTTTCAAGAATTGCCGCAACCTGGACCGGCGACAACCGCACGAGCTTTGACGATTTCAGATACAATCACAAGATGGCGATGACGATGTCGATGTCCGGTTTTTACAATTTCGGACAGGATATCGGCGGCTTTGCGGGGCCGTGTCCCGACGAGGAACTTTTCCTAAGGTGGATTCAGTACGGAATCTTCACTCCGAGATTTACGCTTCATTCGTGGAATCCGGACGGAAGCTCGACCATGCCGTGGCTTTATCCGAAGCTGATTCCGACGGTCAAGAGACTGTTTGATTTAAGAGAAAGCTTTGTTCCGTATCTCTACAATGAAACATACAGGAGCATGCTCACGCACGACCCGATTATCTACCCTGTGTTCTTTAAGTTTCCGGAGTACGATTGCGAGAGCGATTTGTTCTTTTTCGGAGATTCCATACTTGCCTGCCCCGTATTTGACAAAGGCGTTAATTCCATCACGGTAAATCTTCCGAAAAACAACGGCGGTTGGTACTTTGACGGAAAACGCTACGAGGGCGAAAACGTTATGCCGGCTGCACTTACAGGCCTTCCCGTGTGGTTTCACAAGGGCGGAAGCGTATTTGCAACGGACGAGGACGGAGTTTTGGACTTTGCGATATTTACCATGGACGAAGGCGAGTTTGAATATACATATTTAAACGATGACGGAATCGGCAATTTCGACGAGGCAAAAGCTCCGGTTATCAAGCTGAAGGTAATCTGCGAAAAAGAAAAGATTTACGTTCTTTATTCAACCGACAGTTGTCCGCTTCTTCACGTGGTCGACAGCAAGAGGCGAAAAACAGAAACAAGGCATTGGGAGTTATAGTTAAGAAAGAGGAGGTACATATGGGAGAAAGCAATTTAAGCTACATAGACCGTACGAGCGGTCTGAAGGGGAAGGATTACGTAGGGTATGCTCTCGGCGATGCCGCCGGGTGTCTGGTATTCAGCCTGGTTACTTCGATTTTGCAGAAGTACTATACGGATGTCTTTAATTTAAGCCCGTTATTTATCATGTTTATGTTCATCGGAGCGCGCATCTGGGATGCCATTAACGACCCCATGATGGGACGCATTTGTGATACCGTGAAGGCCGGAAAGTCGGGCAGATACAAGAGGTGGTTTCTTTATATTGCCGCACCGCTCGGAATTGCGACAATTCTTATGTTTATAAAGTGGCCCGGACTTGGCGGAAACGTAAACTACATAGGCACCTGCGTTTATGCGACCGTGACGTATGTGCTGTTTGGAATGTGCTACACGGTTTTGCAGATTCCCTACGGTTCGCTTGCATCCGTTGTGACGACGAGCGAGAGAGAAAGAAACAAACTTTCCGTCTACAGGGCAATCGGCGCCGCACTCGGAAGCATTCCGGTATTCGTGCTTACTTCCTTTATCTATTCGGACAGAATCGATGAAACCGGCGCGAAAGTAATCGGCGAAAACGGCAAGGTGATTACCGATATGCAGTATACGCCCGTTATAATCGGCGTTACCGTGATGGCAATCTGTTCATCACTCCTTTTGGTGCTTACATATTTCCTCAATAAAGAACGCGTCATTGCAAAGCCAAAGGAAAAAGAAAAAGGCGCTGCCAAGAAGTCGATTTTCTCACTCTTCAAGAGCAAGGCTTTCATCGGCATCAGCTTAACGGCAATGCTTCTTTTGGCGGGGCAGATGTTCACACAGAGCTTCTATCTGTATCTTTTCAATGATTATTTCAACGCAAACTGGATGAATCTTGCAAGCCAGGCCTGCACGTATTCGCCTATGATAATACTCATGTTCTTTATGCCGAAGCTTGCAAGAAAGCTCGGAAAGAAAGAGGTTTGTGCGGTAGGACTTACGGCGGCGGCACTTGCAAATTTAGTACTTTTCTTTTTGCGCGGGGTGGAGCCCTCAAAGCTTATCGTACTGTTCCTGGTACTTTGCTTTATAAGCGGCTTCGGACTTACGACGATTGTACTGCAGCTATGGACCATGGCTACGGATGCGATTGACGATGTGGAAGTTAAGACGGGCAACCGTGATGACGGAACGGCATATTCGGTATTTAATTTCTTCAGAAAGTTAGGGCAGGTTGTTGCGGCAATCTGCGTAAACGGCGCTCTGCTTGGCATGAACTACAAGTACGAAAAGGGTGCGGTTCAGACACTTGAAAACCTTAAGAAAATGTACGACCTTGCAACACTCATCCCTGCGATTATGTATGGACTGATGGCGGTAATTCTTTTCTTTATCTATCCGCTTTCAAAGAAAGAGGTTGAGAAACTGCAGGTACTGAAGGAAGCAAATCTTAAGGAAGCATATGAAAACAACAAAATTGAGTTGGGTTAGGAGGTATGAATGGCAAGAGACATAAACAACGATTTTTTTGAGGTTACTCCGGAAATTGAGGAACTGGCTTTTAAGACGGAGCAAAATGACGAGATAGATAAAGAACTTTTCACGCAGTATGAGGTAAAAAGAGGCCTTCGCGATTTAAACGGCAAGGGCGTGCTTGCGGGACTTACGAACATTTCGGACGTCTGCGCCACGAAGATTGTCGACGGAGTTTCGGTTCCGTGCGAAGGGAATTTGTATTACAGAGGCTACAATATCAAGGATATCGTACGGGGTTTTCTTGACGCAAAGCATCCCGGATACGAAGAGACCGCATATTTACTGCTGTTTGGTGAACTTCCCACAAAGGATGAGCTTAAAAACTTTCAGGAAATGATGGCTGCAAGGCAGTCGCTTCCGCCTACTTTTGTGCGCGATGTCATCATGAAGGCACCGAGCCGCGATATGATGAACAGCATTACAAGGAGTATTTTGCAGCTTTACTCTTACGATGACAAGGCTGACGATACGAGCATTCCAAACGTGCTGCGTCAGTGCTTAAACCTCATCGCACAGTTTCCGATGCTCATGGTATACGGATATCACGCATACAACTACAAGATGGGTGAGGATCTTTATATCTATGCACCGAAGCCCGAACTTTCGACGGCAGAGAACATTTTAATGATGTTACGCGAGGACCGTAAGTATTCAAAGCTTGAAGCAAAAATCCTGGATATGGCGCTTGTACTCCATATGGATCACGGCGGCGGAAACAATTCGACCTTTACGACTCACGTGGTAACGTCCTCCGGAACGGACACATACTCGACTATGGCTGCTGCTATGGCATCACTTAAGGGACCCAAGCACGGCGGCGCAAACGTAAAGGTAACTCAGATGTTTGAGGATATGAAGGCTACCTTAAAGGATTGGGAAGACGAGGACGAGATTCGCAGATACCTTGTGGCACTCTTGAATAAAGAAGCCTTTGACAAAAAGGGCCTTATCTACGGTATGGGTCATGCGGTTTATTCGATTTCCGACCCGAGAGCCGAAATATTCAAGAAGTTTGTAAAGCAGCTTGCACGCGAGAAGGGTCAGGAAAAAGAATATGCCCTTTATTCACGAGTCGAACGTCTGGCTCCCATTGTAATCGCCGAGAAAAGAAAGATCTACAAGGGCGTCAATGCAAATGTCGACTTCTACAGCGGCCTTGTATACAGCATGCTAAACCTTCCGCCTGCTTTGTACACTCCGATTTTTGCCACCGCACGTATCGTCGGCTGGAGTGCGCACAGACTCGAAGAGCTTAAAAATGTCGATAAAATCATTCGTCCCGCTTACAAAGCCTTGGCTCCGCATAAGGAGTATGTAAGGCTTGAGGATAGGTAACCTATAGAAAAGTGTACAAAAACAGCCCGGTTTACGTTGGAAAAGCGTACAAAACCGGGCTGTTTTATGTTGGAAAAGTGTACAAAAATGCCGGAGGTGACGGGGATGCCCTCTCCGTCCTCGCTACGCTCGGCCACCTCTCCCAGAGGGAGAGGCAAGGGATGCTCACACTTAAAGGGGTTGACTATTCACTACTTCTTGGCTCTACCAACTTGGCTCTCCCCTTGGCTCTCCCTCTGGGAGAGCTGTCACCGAAGGTGACTGA
>CAVJJQ010000108.1:0-8562 GCA_963649755.1 bacterium
CGGTTACCGCCCGGCTCACCTTATCCTTTTTGTCAAAGCCTTCTGAGCGTTGCGGTTACCGCCCGGCTCACCTTGTCCTTTTTGTCAAAGCCTTCTGAGCGTTGCGGTTACCGCCCGGCTCACCTTATCCTTTTTGTCAAAGCCTTCTGAGCGTTGCGGTTACTGCCCAGCTCACCATATGTAGAGCCGCACTTAGTACCGAAAGTTTTGCAATGCGCCTGTAAAGATTCCAGATTCGTTTGATTGCCTTAAACTTGTTTGCCGAAAGTGTGCCTAAGGTGCGCCTGTATTTAACGAGGCACTCGTTCAGCCCGTAGGCCTTGTGTCCCGCCTTCAAAATGGTCCACCAGGTCGCGGTGTCCTCGCTCTTCATACCCGGCATCATGCAAAGCGATTTGTCGATTTTTTCCGTATCTATTAAAACAGTCGAAGTAAAAATATTCGTATTCAAAAGTGCGTGCTTAAAATCAAGGCACTCCGGAACGTGCACCCTTGCTCCCGTTGGCTTGCCTTCTTCGTCCACGAATTCATAGCCTGTGAATACAAAGCCTGCGTGCTTTTCCTGCATGAATTCAAATGACTTTTGAAGCTTGTCCGCAGTCCAGAGGTCGTCTGAGTCCAGAAAGGCTATGTATCTGCCTTTTGATTCCTCTGTTCCACGGTTTCTTGCTGCTGCGGCGCCCTTGTTCACAGATTGGCTAATGAGCCTTACGCGGTCATCCTTTTTTTGGTACTCAAGGATTTTTGCAGCCGATCCGTCCGTCGAGCAGTCGTCGACGAGCAGGAGTTCAAAATCCGTGTAGGATTGCCTTAGCACCGATTCAATTGTTTCGTCTATAAAGCGTTCTGCGTTGTATACCGGAACTATTATGCTGATCATGGAATGTAAAGGTCCACCCCTTCTTTGTACGCCTCACTAAGCGCCTCTTCGGTCGTAAACTCGGACTCGTAGAAGAAATCCTTCGCGGCGTGCATGTTCTTGTACGAATTTGAAAAATCAAGCACGTGCTCGGACGGATCCTCGTAATCCAGGCCGATCATCATATTCGAAACGTCGTCGCGCCCGTAAAGCACTCTTATATTCGGTAAAATCCGCCGTGATGCCGCCATGAAATCTTCCGACGCCCAAATCTTAATCTCGGTGTCCGAGTAGTCTTTAAGCTCTTCTTTTACGCTTTCTTCAAAGCTGAGTTCCGTGCTGAGAAGCTCGGCATCTCCGTACAGTGTGAAATTTCCCGCTGCAAATATTATAAAGGACAAAGAAAGCAAATACAAAACCTTCGCTCTCTTGCCGTCTATGATTGTCAATATCTTCTCTCCCGCGTAAGCTATCAGCGTGATAGGGAGAAAGAAAAGAGGTTTGGGTGTTTTTTCGTTTTTAAGTTTGCGGATAATAATAAGTATCAAAACCGCAACCAGGTAAAGTCCGATGAGCTTGCCTGCGGTATTGATGCTTACGTAAGTCTTGACAGGTTCTTTTAATGCATAGAAGATCCGGTCAAGACGGACAAGTCCCAAGATCGGTGCAAGCGAAACAACGGATGAAAGATGCTTTTTCTTTATAAAGAGGAGCACGGAGAAAGGTATTGCCAGTGCATAAGCATACGCATATCCCGAATACCCTTCGCGCAAAAGTGCGTAGCCCACAGTCGCGGGAATTGCGTTGTCGGGAAGGTAGGTGCCCGCCATCAGGAGCAGCATGTAAAGGAGCATAAAAACAGGTTTGTTCTTGACCTTACACTCCTTGGAAATGGCATAAATAATGTTAAGGTTACAGAAAAGTAAAATCGAAGGCATCAGGAAGCCTAAGAGAAGCCTTTGCGGCAGGTTAAAAAAGTCGCACAGGCAGGAATAAAGCATGGGGATGATATAAACCTTATAGAAAATCGGGAAGCCCTTTACCACAGCCTCTCCGGTCATTGCCGAGTACTCATAGAGGGTTCCGTGATAAACGGTCGTCGAAACGACCTCCCAGGTGTCGTCATTTACATAAGAAGGTGCGAAGAGGAAATACGAAACAACGCCCAACAGGACGGCGGGGATGATAAATAAAAGGGTGGTTTTGCGGAAGGCTGCTGCCGGGGTGTTCCTGCGCTCAGACGTTGCGTTTATGGATGCTACACTTGAATGCGTTATGTCTGAAGGTGCTGCGTCTAAATGCTTTACACTTGAAGTTTTGCCGTTTCTTAAGTTCTTTGCATCAATTATTAATGCCGGAATTCCAAGCAAGGAAAGCACTGCTGCCGGCACGAAGAAAAGTTTTTCGAGGCCTTTTAAATCAACATCAAGCTTAAGACCTACCAAATGGACACACAAAAACAGGAAAATCAAAGTCAAAAGACCCGAAATATAAGTAAAAACCGGGTTTAAGCCACGCATCTCGCTGTTGCCATTGCTCTTTACTCCGCCACGGCAACTATCCTCTGCGTCTGAAATCGAATTTAAGCGTCCTTCCTCGTCACTGCCATAGTTCTTTGTCCCGAATCGACAATTATCCTCTGCGTCTGAAAGAGGGTTTGGCGCCCGCATCTCGCTTTTGCCAAAATCATCAGCCGCTTCGCCCGTTTCCCCCTTCTTACGCAAACTAAGCTTCATGAAACACCTTTCCATGAAGCCTACAATCTTTACTGTGAAGGCACCCGTTAAGAAGGGCACCAAAACTATCGCAAGAATACCTGCCGCCTGCATACTTAACTCCGTACGCCTGCTGCCTTTAAGTCCGCATCAACCATCATTTCGACAAGTCCTTCGAAGGAAACCTCACGCTTCCAGTGAAGTGTTCTTTCTGCCTTCGCAGGGTCTCCGAGTAAGAGCTCAACCTCTGCGGGTCTGAAAAACTTAGGATCTACGTCGACCAGAACCTTTCCGGTCTTCTTGTCGTAACCCTTTTCATCCACGCCCTCGCCCTTAAACTCAAGCTCAATGCCTGCCTTCTTGAAGGCGATCTCGGTAAACTCCCTTACCGTGTGGGTTTCGTTGGTCGCAAGCACATAATCCGAAGGCGCGTCCGCCTGAAGCATGAGCCACATGCCCTTTATATAGTCGCCCGCAAAGCCCCAGTCGCGCTTGGCATTTAAATTTCCAAGCGAAAGCTTCTCTGCCTTCCCTGCCAAAATGTCTGCAATTGCAAGGGTAATCTTCCTCGTCACAAACTCTGCACCGCGTCTCGGAGATTCGTGGTTAAACAAAATTCCGTTGCACGCAAAGAGATTGTAAGACTCCCTGTAATTAACCGTAATCCAATAGCTGTAAAGCTTTGCAACCCCGTAAGGGCTCTTGGGATAGAAAGGAGTTTTCTCGCTCTGCGGTGCGGTCTCCGGAATGCCTCCGAACAATTCCGAAGTCGATGCCTGATAAAATCTGCACTTGGGATTTGAAAGCCTTACCGCTTCCAAAAGCTTTAAAGTTCCTACCCCCGTAGCCTCGGCCGTGTACTCGGGAATTTCAAAGGAAATCCCTACGTGAGACTGTGCCGCAAGATTATAAACCTCGTCGGGTTTGATCTTTGAAAGCAGCGAAATAAGTCCCGAAGAATCCGTTAAGTCGCCGTAATGCAAAAAGAAAGTCTTTCCGTTTACGTTTCTGTCATTAAGTATCCGGTCTATTCTCTCGGTGTTGACGGTCGAATGACGACGAATGAGTCCATGAACCTCGTATCCCTTCTCAAGTAAGAACTCTGCCAAATATGACCCGTCCTGTCCCGTAATTCCCGTGATAAGTGCTTTTTTCATATGTAAATCCTTTCCTTTTTCGATTAACTTATGAATTCGTTGAAGCTTTTAGCTTGTTCGCTTCGATTTTCTTTATCCTTTTTAAATTCAATCCCCTGCATTGCCGAAAGCACCTTCTCCTGTATGCTTTACTCAACCAAAATACAATCCGGCGTAATCGTGCTTTTTCTTTCTGCATCGAAGTCATACAGATGATACATCTCATGATAGACAGGTTCAAGACTTCCGTATTTTCCCGAACTTCGTATTCCATATACCTCTTCCACGCTTATCGGAAGCATTTCAAGGCTTTCTCTTGTGACAAGCACGAAGTAATTACTTCTGTTTTTTGCCGCTGTGGCAAATTCTTCAGTTTCCACAAAGGATGCACCCTCATCTATGAAAACAATGGATTCCTGAATATACGAAATCTGTTCTTTCCAAAGATCGCCCTCTATCACACGGCACGGACGCTTACACGAAATCGTCACTCCGCTGTTTGAGTCAAGATGCGATTCCCGTATCATTTCGATTAATGTGGTCTTGCCGGTCGCGCTGTTGCCTTGGATAATTGTCAAATTACGGCGAACATCAAATTCATATTTCAGGTAACGATTTTGAACAATAACATGGAAACTCCCTTTCATGCCTAAACGAACCTCCCTGCTATATGCACAAGCTCATCCATGTTCCTCACAATTTGATCCGTATTCGCCACATATATTTCAAAAGGGGCGCTACCAAAGTCCATAATATGCCTAAGGTTAATCGTCACATCTTCTTTATCTCCGATTTTTAGAAGCCATTTGGCGCAATTATCCCCGCAATTCGAAGCATTAAAGATTTTTTCCGGCATCATTTTAATTAAAATCAGTGTTTTGACGCCTCCGGAAAGTGACGTTGGGGGGATGATGCCCATTACAGGGCTTTCGATTGCGTGACCGCCAAGGACTGTGGAATTGTCCACGTCCGCAATCATCTTCTGAACTTCCGAATCTTCCAGCCATTTTGAATCGTATTGGTTTTTAAAGAACAGAGATGTATTGTAGACTACGTCGCTGATTTTCCCAAATTTAATATGGAGCACTTTTTCATCCTCTCCTACTCTTTTTTACATGGCATTTCGACTATTTAATTTTAATCGGGTTTGGAATAAACCGCAAGGTTGCCTTACATACTTTGGAAAAAGAACAAGGCATTACTCAATTTCATAAACCCACAGTCCGAACCAGCTGTCCTCGTTTTCGATGCGCTGTTCGTTTAAAAGTTTCAGGCCGTTTTCTTCGGAATCTATCAGGTAAAGCGCCGAAATGATATAATCGCAGCCCATTTCCTTTAAGGCTTCGAGGTCAAAATCGTAATCCGTTACGTAACTGTTGTATATCTTTGTATAAAGAAAATAATTCTGCGTTTCATTGGTGACGAGGTAACATCTGTTGCCCCAGTTGTCGTACCAGTCCTTTAAGTAATCGGATTTATCAAGCTCTTTTGCTATTATCTTTCTGAATTCATGTTTGTAATTTACATCATAATTGTTTGAGTAGGCATCGAGGCAATAAAATCCGTTGTACGCGGCCGCAGCCGGGTAGATGCCAAGACTCACAACGCGGTAGTCCGACTTCTCCCTTCCGATAAGCGCATCAACTTCTTCAAACAAATCCGTTGCGTAATAATTTTCCCAGGAAATCTGATCGTATTCGCCGTTACGGAGAATTTTTAAAATGTTTGGCTTTAGGTCATTGTCGCAGCCCGACTTGAAAGCCGCAAGGCCAATGCTTACAAAGAACAGTATAAAGAAAATTACCGGCTTTTCTTTGCCCTTAAGAATATCCGAAAGAATGCCTAAAGAAAAAGCAAATGCCACGATCCAAAGCGGCGGAAGGAGCCATGAAAAGCGGTTAAAATTAAAGTCGTGAAGCACACAGGTCACGCTGTTTTGGAAGGCAACAAAGGGCGCTGACTCCGTAAAACAGGTGAGGAGGATAAGAATTAAAATCAGAATGAGGGACAAAAGCAGGGCTTTGAACTGCATAAAAATTTTCAAGGGTTCTGAATTTCCGGCAAGTCTCGTCGTTTCCGTGGATTTCGACGTTTCCGCGAATTTCGACACTTCCGCGGATTTAGACGTTTCCGTGGATTTCGACGTTTCCGTGGATTTCGACGTTTCCGTGGATTTCGACATGTCAACAGATTCCGAAGTTTCCGCAGGCTCCGACTCTTCTGAAAGTGCTCCCTCCCCTATCATCTCCGGCGTCCTTGCCTTCTTAAAAATCCATACTCCGCCTATGACAATCGCAAGTACTATCACAAAGCCGTAATATTTCTGATACCCTTTGGCATAATTTGCCCCCTCCGTTAACAGGAATACAAACTCGCCTAAAAATCCGCTTGCCGCTCTTACAACCTCCGACTTATGCGAAGTAAAGCCTTCCTTAATCCCCAGTGCCTGCGCTACGAGGCTTAGGTTTGTAAGTGCGTAAGTAAGCGTCAAAACTGCACCGAAAGCAAGGTCCTTTGTTGGAGCATTTTTCTTTATCAAATCGATGATAAAAACAACGAATATTCCTATTAAAATCGTATATCCCACCAGCGAAAGCGACGAACAGCCGGCATAAATTACGGCATAAACAAACGGCCAGATATGTGCCTTTTTCTTTTTAAGTGCTATGAGTGAATAATAAAGTAATGGCTGCCCCGGGATACAAAATCCGTAGACCGTGTAGAACGGAAACAGGGTAAACAGGCAGGCTAAAGCAAAGGAAATCAGCTTTTTCCCCGTAAGCTCGTTTAGTAAGAGGTACATGCCGACCATGCTCACGAGTTTCACTGCGAACATGCATACCACAAAGGCGCCAAACGGCTTGAAAAGCCTGAAAATCAGGATAAAGAACGGAGCCGGCGACATAAGTCCGTTCTTTGAGATGCCGTTCATGAGCTCGGGGTAGGTGTCGCTTCCGTCGAATAAGTGCTTCGCATTCAGGATGTAGGTAATGAGCTCCCCGTCAAGCTGATCGTGATAAGTAACAATCGAGCTCTCACCGAGTATCAGATACGGCACGATATTCAAAAACGCGACAATGACACAGGCGGCAAGCATAAGAACCTGCATCCTGCGTGTGCTGACCGTGTTTATTTTAGTTTCCACTGTTTCTGACAACCTTAAGCCTCGCTTCACGATATAAAATTCCTAGCTGCGTTTTGAATAACGTTTCTTTTTCGAATCCTTTAAAATACGCCCGTATCCCGCAGCCGCGAGCGGCACGAGCAGGCAGGCGTAGGTGACTATGTATCGGCTGTTTGCCTCCCAAATCATGTGGAACAGGAAGCCTCCGAAGACTGCAATTAACAGCACCGACTTCCAGAGGGGTTCTTTATGCGTCTTGAAAAGTCCCGTGAGCGTACAAAGAAAAGCACCGAGGAAAACAATCGCCTGATACAGGTTGCAAAGATACACGTAGTAGGTCTTTCCGTTTCCGTAATACACGGACATGAGGAGGTTGCTTCGCGCACCGTAGTAAACATAGGTCGACTCGAGCGAAAAATACGTGCCGTCCACCCACTGGGTGATGAACTTCCCCCTGTAAAAATCAAGAGCCTCTTTAGGGTTTGCCTTGAATTCTGCAAGGCGGTTCTTTATCGCTTCCTTTGAAATTTCGTTTGCAAGTGCGGTATCGTAACCGGAATTTTCGAAGGTGTTGAAGTTAAAGCCGTTGTACCAGCCGGGATTGGACGCGCCCTCTCCCGATGTTTCCTGCATACCCATCGCCACGTAGGAAAGCGCCGTGACGCCGGTCGAAAGTGTCGACCCGGCTTTGTCCTCGTAATATTTAACCGTCAGCGGAAGTATGGAAAAAGAAGCGATTCCGATTAGCAGAGCCGACAGTAGCAGCGTGAAGTTCTTCTGAGCCATTGCCTCGAATAGCAGCACTATCAGGACCGCTATGATGAGTATCAGCGAGTTCTTTCTCACCCAGACGGAAAGGGCGAGGAAGACGGTCGAAAGTGCGATATTTAATAACGGACGGCCGTTTTCTTTAAACAGGCGTGTCAGGAAAAATGCCCCCACGCTAAAGAACATAAGCGCCGGAACTTCGCCGTAGATGTAACTCGAATAGACGATGTAAGGGAAGTTAAAAAGGCTCAGATAAAGAAAAATGAAGTTAATCTTCGGGCTTTCGAAGAGGCTGTCTACGGTCCTGTAGAGAAAGAAAATCGTGACGCATTCAAAGATGCCGTAGAGGGCCGCGAGAAAATGAAACTCTTCGATGCTTACCTTAAAGAGTCCGAGAATCTTTATAAATAAAGAAAGGAAGGCGCACAAACCTATCTGCTGCGGATAGTACGACATGTACGAAGTCGTCGGATTGATGATTGACAAGTCTCCCGCCGCAAGCTGCTTTGCCATCGCGTAGACTATCCAGGAATCGGAGTTTGGCATGGAGCGCCCGAAGAACGCCATGTACTCGCAAAGCACCAGGTACCAGACAATCGTGAAGATCAAAAAGCCCTTCAAGCTTTTTTGCATGTTGTTTTTAAATATCGTGTAAAGAAGCAGGCCCAGCGCAAAAACAAAAATCATTCCAAGCGCGGTGAGTATTAAGTTGTCCCGCTCTATCGTGAAGTAGTGGCCGGAAAGCTCCGCATTGTGCGCAGAAAAAAGAAACGCCGATACAAAAATCAGCGCCGTAAACAAAAGCCCCGCCCACTTCATGAAATTGTTTGCAAATTTGTAAAAGCCTTTAAACATAACAGCATTATACTCTATTGTGATGGGGTGGTCAAAACTTGCCTCTCCCCCTTGCCTCTCCCTCTGGGAGAGGTGGCCGAGCAAAGCGAGGTCGGAGAGGGCTTG
>CAVJJQ010000109.1:0-8444 GCA_963649755.1 bacterium
ATGCCAAGGCTTATGACGAGTGCGGCGAGGAAATCACCAGCGCTCCCGACATCGAGGTTACTCAGATTGAAGCAGGCAAGCCTTTTATTTTTACAGCCACGGTTGCTTTGAAGCCCGAGATCAAGCTCGGCAAGTACAAGGGCGTAAAGATTGACAAGATTGACACAAACGTAACCGACGAAGAGGTTATGGCTTTCATTGAAAAAGAAAGGGAAAATTCCGCAAGGACCATTTCCGTTGACAGACCCGTTCAGGACAAGGACGAAGTTACCCTTGATTTTGAGGGATCAATTGACGGTGTTCCTTTTGAAGGCGGCAAGGGTGAGAACTATCCCCTTACAATCGGTTCCGGTTCCTTTATTCCCGGTTTTGAAGAGCAGTTAATCGGTGCGGAGAAGGACAAGGAAGTTGAAGTAAAGGTTACCTTCCCCGAAGATTATCACGCAGAGGATTTGAAGGGCAAGGAAGCCGTATTTAAGTGCACGATTCACGAGATTAAGGAAAAAGAACTTCCCGAGCTCGACGATGAGTTTGCAAGCGAAGTTTCCGAATATGATACCTTTGACGAGTACAAGGCAGCTACCGTAAAGGGCCTTACCGAGAAGAAGGAAAACGATGCAAAGAACAAGAAGGAAGAAGCTGTAATCGAGGCAATTGTAAAGGATTCCGAAATCGAAATTCCCGGACCCATGCTTGATGGTCAGGTTAATCAGATGTATGACGACTTTGCAAGCAACGTTCAGCAGAACGGTATCAGTGTAGATCAGTACTTCCAGTTTACGGGTCTTACCAAGGAGAAACTTTTCGAGCAGATTCAGCCTGCTGCAAAGAAGCGTATCGAGTCAAGACTTGTGCTTGAAAATGTCGTAAAGGCAGAAGGCTTTACCGTAAGCGACGAAGAGTACGAAGCAGAGCTTAATCGTATGGCCGAGGCTTACAAGATGGAGCTTTCAAAGGTTAAAGAGCTTATCGGCGACAATGAAAAGGCAAAGAAGGAAATCACCGACGATCTTGCTATTAAGAAGGCTATTGATTTTGTAGTTGAGAACGCAAAGGAAGCTTAAAGTAGGAGAGGAGCTTAAGATGAGTTTAGTACCTTACGTCATAGAGCAGACGAGCAGAGGCGAGCGCTCCTACGATATCTACTCAAGACTTTTAAAAGAAAGAATTATCTTCCTCGGAGAAGAGGTTAACGATGTAACCGCAAGCCTTGTTGTTGCACAGCTTTTGTTTCTCGAGGCGGAGGATCCCGAAAAGGATATTCATTTATACATCAATTCTCCCGGCGGTTCCGTAACTGCCGGAATGGCAATCTATGACACGATGCAGTTCATTAAGTGCGACGTGTCCACTACCTGCATCGGTATGGCTGCTTCCATGGGAGCATTCTTACTGGCAGGCGGCAAGAAGGGTAAGAGATATGCTCTTCCCAATGCCGAAATCATGATTCATCAGCCCTTGGGCGGTGCTCAGGGTCAGGCTACCGAAATTGAGATAGCCGCAAAGCACATCCTTCAGACAAAGGAAAAGTTAAATAAAATCCTTTCCGAAAACACCGGTAAGCCTTATGAAGAGGTTTGTGCGGACACCGAGCGTGACAACTGGAAGAGTGCCGAGGAAGCCAAGGCATACGGCCTTATTGATGAAGTGATTTACAGTCATAATAACTAAAATATTCCGGGTTGCGTGCAGCAATCCGGTATCTTAATGTAAGTACTTAAAGATTGGAAGATTACCGATGGCAAAAATGTCCAAGGATACCACAAAGTATTGTTCTTTCTGCGGTAAACCGCAGGACTTGGTTGACAAGCTTATTGCCGGCCCGAACGAAATTTATATCTGTAATGAATGCGTGGAAATTTGCGGCGAAATCATCGAAGAAGAACGTGCGATGGAAGAACCGGAATCCCATGAGGAAAAAGAAATAAAGCTGCTTAAGCCGGCCGAGATCAAGAAGTTTCTTGATGAGTACGTAATCGGTCAGGAAACGGCAAAGAAGGTTCTTTCCGTAGCCGTGTACAATCACTACAAGCGCATCACGGCAGATGTCGATGATACCGACGGAGTGGAGCTTCAGAAATCAAACATCATAATGATAGGTCCCACGGGTTCAGGAAAGACTTATCTTGCACAGAGCCTTGCAAAGATTATCAACGTTCCCTTTGCAATTGCCGATGCGACCACCCTTACCGAGGCAGGTTACGTAGGCGAGGACGTTGAAAATATCCTGTTAAAGCTCATTCAGGCGGCGGATTACGACATTGAGAGAGCTTCAAAGGGTATCGTTTATATCGATGAAATCGACAAAATCAGCAAGAAGTCGGAAAACGTTTCCATCACGAGGGACGTATCCGGAGAGGGTGTTCAGCAGGCACTTTTAAAGATTATCGAAGGAACCGTTGCAAATGTTCCCCCTCAGGGCGGCAGAAAGCATCCTCAGCAGGAGCTCATTCCGATAGATACGACAAACATTTTGTTTATCTGCGGAGGCGCTTTTGACGGCCTTGAAAAGATCGTCAATGCCAGAGAGGATAAGAGTTCCATCGGCTTTAATGCAATGGTTTCCTCAAAGAAAAATGTCGATATCGACAAGGCATTAAAAGAGGTTACCCCTCAGGACCTCATTAAGTTCGGCCTTATTCCCGAGTTCATCGGACGTGTGCCGATTACGGTCACACTCGAAGGCCTGGATAAAGAAGCCTTGGTGCGTATACTCAAAGAGCCCAAGAATGCGCTTATCAAGCAATACAAGAAGCTCTTTAACATGGATCATGTCGAGCTTGAATTTGAAGATGACGCAGTTGACGAGATTGCTTCCCTGGCCTTAGAAAGAAAGACCGGAGCAAGAGGTCTTCGTTCGATTCTTGAAAACATCATGATGGATGTTATGTATGACATCCCGTCCGACGAAACCATCACAAAGTGCATCATCACCAAGGACTGCGTTCTTTCCAACGAGAAGCCGAAGGTGATTAAATCCGAAAAAAAGAATAAAAAAGCATAACACGTAAAGGCACATAGGCTAAGGCTTATGTGCCTTTAAATTTAAGGAAAAATTATGTTAATTTTTGGTATAGCGTAAGGTATCATAGTATAAATGTGAAATTTAAGAGGTAACAATGAAGATTAAATCAGTTGAACTTGAGACGGTGTGCGGGATTACGAGTAAGCTCCCCGAGAATAGCCTGCCGGAAATAGCTTTTGCGGGAAAGAGTAATGTCGGAAAATCGTCGCTTATAAATACGCTTGTAAACAGGAAGTCCTTGGCGCGTACCAGCCAGTCGCCGGGAAAGACACAAACCATTAACTTTTACAATTTGAATAAAGAACTTTATCTTGTCGACCTGCCGGGGTATGGATATGCGGAAGTGAGTGTAGAGACCCGTGCAAAGTGGGGTAAGATGATAGAAAAATATCTTCGTACCACAAAGCAGCTGAAGGCGGTTTTCCTGCTCATAGACATAAGGCATAAGCCTTCCGAGAATGACTGCATCATGTACGACTGGATAGTCAAGACCGGATACAGTCCGATTATCATATGCACGAAGTCCGACAAGATCAGTAAAGGCGCGACTGCCAAGAATTTAAAAATTATCAGGGACACTCTTGGGTGTTCCAAGGAAACTGTAATGATTCCGTTTTCCGCGTTGAATAAATCGGGGCGGGATGATATATATAGAGTAATGGATGCCTGCCTAGGCACCATGGAAGGGGAAGAACAGTGAAAAAATCAACTTTATATCTGAAGGCCATGACTAATATTGTACTTTACGTCATCGGTCTTATCCTTGTAGTTTTGTTCGTACCGAAGCTTTTTGTTTATTTCCTGCCGTTTGTAATAGGCTTAATAGTTTCAGCCATTGCAAATCCCGCGGTTAAGTTTTTCGAGGAAAAGATTAAATTTAAGAGAAAAGCTTCGTCAGCAGTGATGATTATCCTGATAATAGCCTTGATAATATTGCTCGGATACGGAATCATCGCGTTCTTTATCAATCAGGGCGTCGGACTTGCGGAAAGCATTCCCTCATACTGGCAGATCATAAAGGAAAGCCTTGACAACCTGGGAAAGAGCCTTGAGGGAGTTACCAAGAACCTTCCGAAGGACGTTCAGAAATCCTTTGAAAATCTGGGGGCGACACTTGAAACGTCCGTTGCGAGCTTTATAAGCGGTCTCGGTTCATCCGATGCCACATCGAATCTTGTTTCAAGTATTTCGTCGGGAATAGGCAGTATTGCCAATGTCTTTATCGGTATTGTCATGTGCGTCCTTTCCGCATATTTCTTTACGGTTGAGCACAATAACCTTCTTAACGGACTTGATAGGTATCTTCCGAAGGCAGCTTACGCAAAGTGCAAGGCGGCCTACAGGGGGCTTAAAAATGCAGTCGGCGGATATTTTAAAGCACAGCTCCAGATTGAAATGTGGGTATACTTAATAACCGTTGTGGGGCTTTTGATTTGCAGAGTCAACTACGCCGTTATAATTGCTTTGGGAATCGCAGTTCTTGACTTCCTTCCGTTCTTCGGAGCGGGTCTTATAATGATTCCCTGGGGTGTCATCTTGCTCTTTAACGGAGAGTATCTGCTGGCAGTAGGCATGTTCATAACCTGGGGCGTAGGTCAGCTCGTGCGCCAGCTCATTCAGCCTAAAATTGTCGGCGACAATGTCGGTGTGGCTCCGCTTCCGACACTGATACTTCTTTATATAGGCTATAAGTGGATAGGTGTTTTCGGAATGGTCATTGCCATGCCGGTTGCAATGATTTTTATTTCTCTTTACAGGGAAGGCTTGTTTACCAATTTGGTCAACTCTCTTCGTATCATCTGGGACGGAATTTCGTCCTTTAGGCGACTTCCCAACAGAGAGGAAAAAGAACACGAAGAATAGACATTCGGAGGATGGTAGTAAATTATGAAAAAAATAGGTCAGTTTTTAAAATGTTTGTTGCCCATGTTAATACTTTTATTTGTCCAGGTTTTGGCATCGGGTGTGGTAACAATGTTCGCAGTTTTTATGTTTATTGTAACAACCGGGACAACGGATGTTTCGATAGCTATGGAGTACGCAATGGGGCTCCTCAGTGATTCTAATTTCGTGCTTTATATCCTGCTGATATATGAGGCCGTGTCCTTTATAATATTTGCACTTATTTACTTTGTCGGCCTTAAGAGGAAATTTAATACGATATCAGGTCATTTCACACTTAAGACAGTGCCGATTATCCTTGTGTTCTTTACGGCACTTGAATTGATCATCAGCTGCCTGCTGATCCTTGTTGAAAACATTGCTCCGGACATTATGACCGACTATGCAAATCTGATTGAGTCATCGGGTCTTGCGGATCTTTCGGTTCTTTCCACAATTCTGACGCTTGTGTGCGCACCGATAGTTGAAGAGCTTGCAATGCGCGGCGTCACCATGACATGGGCTATGAAGCTTTTCAATAATAAGTTCTGGCTTGCAAATATTTTTCAGGCGCTCTTGTTCGGTATCCTTCACATGAATCTTGTTCAGGGTATATATGCCTTCGTACTCGGTCTTTTGCTCGGATATGTATGCAACAAATACAAATCACTCTGGGCATCAATCATTGCGCATCTTACCTTTAACTTTGCGGGAACCTATATTACGTCACTTTTGTTCGGTACAAGCGATGTCATTCCCACGAGCAAGCTGGTGTTCACAGCAGTCGGTGCGGTGGTTGTTTTGGCAGGCTTTACTTACCTGTTAATGGAAGATAAGACTTATGAGGAAGCTTAGGTAAATATTCAGCGTGGCAGTTACGTTAATTTGAAATTTCAAAAGAGGAGATTACGGCACACGTAATTTCCTCTTTTTTCTTTTTCCCTATTGACAAGTAATATAAAGTGAATATAATGAACATATGAACAGTTAAACATATGAGGTAATGAGAATGATGGATGAGGAAAAAATTTACGACCTTGCGGACCTGTTTAAGGTATTCGGAGATTCTACCAGGATAAGGATTCTTTACCTGCTGCTTGAAGAGGGAGAGAAGAACGTCGGGGACATTTCCGAAGCACTTTCGATGAATCAGTCGGCTGTATCGCATCAGTTAAAGACCTTAAAGCAGAGCGATTTGATTAAAGTAAGGCGTGACGGCAAAGCCATGTACTACAGTCTTTCGGACTCACATGTTGAAAGCGTTCTGAAAATCGGAATGGAACACATTCTTGAAGAAGATTAGGAGGAAACTACGATGACAAAGACATTTATTTTAGAGGACCTTGATTGCGCACACTGCGCACAGAAGATTGAGGACAAGGTTTCAAAGATTGAGGGAGTATCAAACTGCAAGGTTACTTTTTTAACCACCAAGCTTGTTTACGACGTTGATGAAGACAAGGCTGACGAAGTTGAAAAAGAAATGCGCAAGGTAGTAAAGAAGCTTGAACCCGACGTTACCGTCAAGAACGCATAAGGTATAAAACGGGTCCGGGGAATCGGAAATTAAGCGAGGCATACAGATGACAAAGAAACTGAAAAAGAAGATAATTCGCGTAAGCATTGGAACCCTTCTTTTTATAATCGGACTTTTGATTTCGAAATTTTCAAATGAATGGGTCGGCTTGGGGATATTGATAGCTGCCTATATAGTAACGGGATACGATGTGGTAAAGACCGCAGTCATAAACATAGCGCACGGGCAGGTGTTTGACGAGAACTTCTTAATGATGGTTGCAACCTTCGGAGCCTTCGGCTGCAAAGAATACGTCGAGGCGGTTGCGGTTATTGTTTTTTATCAGATAGGTGAGTGCTTCCAGTCCTATGCGGTCAACAAGTCGAGAAAATCCATCACTGCTCTTATGAGTATCAGACCCGACTCCGCAAGAGTCATCCGTGACGGTGTCGAAAAAGAAGTCGATCCTTCGGAAGTAAAGATAGGTGAGAAGATTATCCTTAAACCCGGCGAAAGAGTTCCGCTTGACGGTATTGTCGTTGAAGGTATTTCCACTCTTGATACAGCGGCCATAACGGGCGAAAGCCTTCCGAGAGATGTTGCGGCAGGTGAAAAGATTGTCTCGGGCTGCGTGAACCGGTCGGGCGTTCTGACAATAGAGGTAACTTCGGAATTTTCGGAGTCTACGGTTTCGAAGATTTTGAAGCTTGTCGAGGATGCATCTTCGAAGAAGGCAAAGGCTGAGCAGTTCATAACCGTTTTCGCAAGGTACTATACGCCGATAATCGTTATTTCTGCGGCACTTCTTGCAATCATCGGTTCAATCGTGACAAGAGATTATGCTACCTGGATTTACAGGGCCATGACCTTCTTGCTGATTTCCTGTCCTTGTGCGTTGGTAATCAGCATTCCGCTTTCTTTCTTCGGAGGAATCGGCGGGGCCGGCAAGCAGGGTATTTTGATAAAGGGCGGCAACTACATGGACACCCTTTCAAAGATAGATACGCTGGTGCTTGACAAGACCGGAACCATTACAAAGGGCAACTTCGTACTTTCGAAGGTTGAGGTTTCCGATTACTACAGAGGACTGTACAAAGAAAAAGCCGAGGAAGAGCTTATAAAGAACGCAGCCCTGGCAGAAAGCTATTCCACACATCCCATCGGACTTTCTATTATGGCAGGCTACGGTAAAGAACTTGACAAGAGTCTTCTTTCCGATGTATCGGAGCTTGCGGGCAAGGGTGTAAAGGCAACGATTTCCGGCACCGACTACTATGTAGGCAATTTGAAGCTTATGAATGAAGTGGTTTCGGATGCTGAAAAGGCTTTGGTTGAAAAGTGCGAAGAAGCAGTAAAGAGCGGAACCATGGTTTATGTGGCTGTAGACGGTCATATTGCAGGACATCTTCATATCGTCGATGAAATAAAGGACGGAGCGAAAGAAGCCTTACTTAAATGCAGACATGCCGGAATCTCAAAGATTATCATGCTTACCGGGGATAATGAAAATACGGCAAAGGCCGTTGCCGATGAAGTTGGTTTGGACGGATATTACGCAAACCTTTCTCCTATGGACAAGGTAAGTGCGGTTGAGAAGATTCTTGATGACAAGTCAAATGGCAAGGTTGCCTTTGTAGGCGACGGAATAAACGATGCACCCGTTCTTTCGAGAGCGGATATCGGAATCGCAATGGGCGCGATGGGTTCCGATGCGGCCATTGAGGCAGCAGACATCGTAATCATGACGGACGAGCTTTCAAAGATTCCGACTGCAAAGAAGATTAGCTTAAAGACACTTCGTATAGTCAAGGAGAATATCGTATTTGCCCTCGGTGTCAAACTCTTAATCTTAGTACTTGCGGCCTTCGGTAAAGCCTCAATGTGGGCAGCCATTTTCGCCGATGTCGGCGTAGCCTTCATCGCCATCATGAACGCCATGAGAGCACTTAAGTGGAAAGATAAATAGATATTACTTGCCTCTCCCTTTGGGAGAGGTGGCCGAGCGAAGCGAGGACGGAGAGG
>CAVJJQ010000110.1:0-8426 GCA_963649755.1 bacterium
CCAAAGGGAGAGGCAAGTATTAGGTGCAGCCTCTTGGCTCTCCTTGGCTCTCCCTTTGGGAGAGCTGTCACCGTAGGTGACTGAGAGGGACTTGGCTCTCTCACGCGCAGCAATTTCCTATATAGAAAAAAAGCGTTCCGTTTACGGAACGCTTTTTTACTTAAACGAATTTCTTTCTTGCCTTGTCTTTTTGCTTTTCTTTTTCCAAAGCTTTTTCCTTAAAGAAGGCGGAAACATCTTCTCTGTATACCGCAATTGCAACGATGCCTGCCATGAGGAAGGCGGTCATTACGTCGAAGGTCGAATGCTGCTTTAAGAACATAGTTGAAAGAATAATCAAAATGCTGAGTATCAGCGAAAGATTGCAAATCCATTTTTTGTCCTTGGTAGCTTTACACTTTGCAATGCAGAGGTAGGCTCCGATGGAGTTGTACACGTGGATGCTCGGCCAAAGATTGGTGGGCGTATCGATGGAATACAGATACGAAACCATTCTCGTAAAGATATTGTCGCGAGGCATTATGCGTGGACGTAAGTTCTGAGCATTGGGCCACAACGTGGAAATTATTAAGAAAACCGTCATGCCTATAAAAAGAAAGGCGATGGATTTGAAATATTGTTCTTTATCCGTAAGGAAGGCAATCGCTACGGCAACCGCAACATACGCAAACCATAAAAAGTAGGGGATAATGAAAATCTCAATAAACGGGATTTCATTGTCAAGGCTTGTGCGAATCATACGGTAGCTGCTTGCCTGATACCTTTCAAGGAGCATAAACCAAATCAGATATATGGGCATATAAATAAGAACAGGAAGAATATGTCCGTATTTTTTAAACAGTGCTTTCATTTGTATTCCTCATTACCACAAAAAGTTAAGCGCACCGGGAAGGATGTTTACCTTTATATGGTTTGACTTTGTATAAACCTCGCCGTCCGTGTGAACCCACAGAGGAGAGACAGTTTCAACTTCAAATTCTTTGACACGGTATATGTGCACCTGCTTAAGCTTAATGTGCTTGCCTTTCGGGGCTCCCGGAAGAGCTCTTAAAACACCAAAGGGACTGATGTCTCCGACGGTACAGATATCCAAGTGCCCGTCATCGGGAACCGCATCCGGTGCAAACTTGTATCCGCCGCCTTCAAAGCAGGTATTCATGCCCACTACGAATCTGGCGTTCCTGATTATAATACTTTCGTCGTTGTCAATTATTAAAGTGGCGTCGCAAAGCTTTGACCTGAAGATTTGCTTAATTGCAATGAGACCGTAAGCAAGCTTTCCGAGCCTTATCTTATTTAGCACATTTTTGATGTTTGAGTCAAGCGCTTCCTCACAAACGGCCGCATCAAAGCCTATACCGCATGAAACACTGAAGAAACGTGTGTGGCTGACGGGCTCGGTTGCAAGACTTGTTCTTTCTTCGGAAAGCTCCTCATACTTGAGCCTGCCGAGGTCTAACTTCCGCGGCTCCTCACAGGACAGAATCCTCTTAAGACATTCTATCGGTGAAGAAGGATAGGAAAGAGCTCTTGCAAAGTCATTGCTCGAGCCTGTCGGAATGTAGCCGATATTGACCTTATCAAAGGAAATAACTCCCTGAAGGGCTTCATTGAAGGTGCCGTCGCCTCCGAGGATGATAAGGTCAGTGCGCTCCTCGTCGTCAACGTGCTCTGAACATATATCATATACGAGGCGATATACGTGTCCCGCGTTCTTTGAAAAATAAACCTTAAATTCCACATTTTCGGACATGAGGTATTGTTCGATTTCATTCCAAACCATTATTCCGTGATTCGAGCGTGATGCCGGGTTTACAATAAAATAGTACATAATGCCTCCTGTCTTTGAATTTGTTTACATTCTAACAATACCTTAAATAAAAGTAAATCGGCGAAAACAATAGAATATCTTAAGAAATCATTATACTTTTGTAACTATTTAGAGCAAATCGTCGAGGCTTACATGGATTCCCATGAACATGCATTTGAATAGTTGCAAAATTTTGTTGCCTTTGAAACTTATTATGCTATATAATGGATTCGGTTTAGCACTTTAAACAACTAAAACAAGGAGAGATGACATGTACTCATTTGATGAAATTAAAAACGACGATCCCGAAATTGCCGAAGCGATTGTAAACGAGCTTCAGAGACAGAACGATCATATCGAGCTGATTGCTTCAGAAAACTGGGTAAGCCATGCAGTTATGGCGGCCATGGGAAGCATCCTTACAAATAAGTATGCGGAAGGATATCCCGGAAAACGTTACTACGGCGGCTGCGAATGCGTGGATGTGGTAGAAGACCTTGCACGTGAGAGAGCAAAAAAACTCTTTAAATGCGAATATGCAAATGTACAGCCTCATTCCGGAGCCCAGGCAAACATGGCAGTTCAGTTTGCGGTACTTAATCCGGGCGATACCATCATGGGTATGAACTTAGATCAGGGCGGACACTTAACACACGGAAGCCCGGTCAATCTTTCCGGAAAATATTTCAATGTAATCCCTTACGGCGTAGATGCTAACGGTTATCTTGATTATGATGCGATGTATGACCTTGCCATGAAGCACAAACCGAAGCTCATCATCTGCGGAGCTTCTGCCTATGCCCGTAAAATAGACTTTAAGAAATTCAGGAAGGCAGCCGATGACTGCGGAGCAGTCCTGATGGCTGACATAGCTCATATTGCGGGCCTCGTTGCTGCAGGACTTCACGAGTCGCCTATCGGAATTGCAGATGTCGTTACGACGACCACACACAAGACTTTGAGAGGCCCCAGAGGCGGACTCATCCTCTGCAATCAGGATGTTCAGGACAAGTACAATTTCAACAAGGCAATTTTCCCCGGCACCCAGGGCGGACCTTTAATGCATGTAATCGCAGGTAAGGCGGTTTGCTTTAACGAAGCGTTGAAACCTGAATTCAAGGTTTATCAGGAAAATATCTTAAAGAACGCCCAGGCTCTTGCAGCCGGACTTCTCAAGAGGGACATTAAGCTTGTATCGGGAGGCACAGACAACCATTTGATGCTTGTTGACCTTACCAATTACAAGGTAACCGGCAAGGCAGTTGAAAAGCTTCTTGATGCCGCACACATCACGGCGAATAAGAACACGATTCCGAACGACCCCGAGAAGCCTTTCGTAACTTCCGGCATCAGACTCGGAACACCTCAGGTCACAAGCCGCGGCATGAACGAAGCCGATATGGACGTAATCGCCGATTGTATTGCCGATGTCATCAAGAACGGTGAAGCGGCAGTTGAAAGGACAAAGACGAAGGTATCGGAGCTTACGAAGAAGTATCCGCTTAGTTAGTTTAAAGAGCAGCTCGCGCAAAGCAACTAAGCGTTTTCTGACGCGCTGACCGTTCCGGCGAGCCCGTCAAAGCAAAAATCGTGTTCGGGTACGGCCTCCACGATTTTTAGGTCTCACCTCCACAGCGCTCAAATGAAAACGCTTATGTTCTTTGCGCTCACTGCATTTACGCATTGAATTTAACGAGCATGTGTTGATAGTGAGCAAATACTATGCTAAACTATCCGATTATCGGAAACTTTTATATTTGGCAGTAAAAATAATTGTGAGGAAACAGGAAAATGATTAATGTTGGTGTTTTTGGCTACGGCACGGTAGGAAGCGGAGTCGTTACAGTTATATCCGAAAATGCGGATGTAATAAAGAAAAATGTCGGAGAAGATCTTAAGGTAAAGGCAATTCTTGACTTAAGAGATTTCCCCGGTGATCCTTTTGAAAAGCTCATAGTTCATGACGTTCAGGAGATTATCGACGACGATTCGATTTCCGTGATTTGCGAGACCATGGGCGGTGTCGGACCGGCTTACGCTTTTACAAAGCAGGCACTTATGAAGGGAAAGAGCGTATGCACCTCAAACAAGGAGCTCGTTGCCCTGCACGGTCCCGAACTGATAGCTATAGCCAAGGCCAACAATTGCAGCTACAAGTTTGAAGCTTCCGTCGGCGGCGGAATTCCGATTATCAGACCTTTGCTTTCCGCACTTACGGCAGACAAGATCGAGAAGGTCATGGGCATCGTAAACGGCACCACGAACTACATGCTCACAAAGATGTCAAAAGAAAATGCCGATTTCGATGAAGTTTTAAGAGAGGCTCAGCTCTTAGGCTATGCGGAGCTTCATCCCGAAGCCGATGTCGAAGGCTATGATGCCGCAAGAAAGCTTGCCATTCTGTCTTCGCTTCTTTACGGAAAGACAGTTAAATATGAAGATATTCATACCGAGGGTATTACGAAGATTTCGGCAAGAGATTTCAGATATGCAAAGCAATTGAAAAAGAACATTAAACTTGTTGCCAAGTACGAAGGAAGCGGAGATGAAGCCTATGCTTTGGTCGCACCGCACATGCTTGGCGAAGCAAATCCCTTAAGTACTGTTAATGATGTATTCAATGCAATTTTGGTTCACGGAAACATGCTTGACGATGCAATGTTCTACGGCAGAGGAGCGGGAAAGCTCCCCACGGCGAGTGCTGTATGCGGAGACGTTGTAGAGTGTGCCAAGAATATCGGACATCACCTTCCCATAGATTGGGCAGACGAAGAGGTCAAGCTTACGGGCTTTGAAAGTTCGAAAAAGTCTTTCTTTGTCCGTGTGGGCGCAGAGCTTAAAGAAGAGGCAATGAAGGCGTTTAAGGACGTAAAGGAAATCAACGTCGGTTTCTACGATGAGTACGCTTTTATTACCGATGAGATGACCGAGCGCGAATTTGAGGAAAAGAAAAATCTTGTCGGAACATTAATTAATTATATAAGGATAGAAGAGTAGGACATAAAGATGAGTAAGGTTGTTAAATTTGGCGGAAGCTCCCTTGCCAGTGCGGAGCAGTTTAAAAAGGTCGGAAAGATCATCAGGGAGGATACCGAGCGCAGATACGTAGTACCTTCCGCTCCCGGAAAAAGAAACTCAAAGGACAAAAAAGTTACTGATATGCTTTATGCCTGTTACGCACAGGCTGAAAGCGGCAATATCGAAAAGATGGATTCCGTTCTTTCGGAAATTAAGGGTCGCTACACCGAAATCATAAACGGTCTTAAGTTAAAGCTTTCTTTGGAAGATGAGTTTGCAAAGATCAGGGAGAACTTTGTAAATAAAGCAGGTTCGGACTATGCGGCTTCCAGAGGCGAATATTTAAACGGCATTATCATGGCAGAGTATTTAGGCTATGAATTTGTGGATGCGGCAGAGGTTATCAAATTCACCGATGAGGGAGAGTTTGACGCAAACACTACCAATACCATTCTCTCCGCAAGGTTGAAGGATTGTGTGAATGCGGTTATCCCCGGATTTTACGGATCCTTCGCAAACGGAGTCATCAAGACCTTCTCACGCGGCGGTTCGGATATTACCGGTTCCATAGTTGCCCGTGCGGTAAAGGCCGATGTATACGAAAACTGGACCGACGTTTCGGGCTTTTTAATTGCCGATCCGAGAATCGTCGAAAGCCCCGAAGTAATCGAAACCATTACCTACAAGGAATTAAGGGAGCTTGCCTACATGGGCGCAACAGTTCTTCACGAGGACGCTATTTTCCCTGTCAGGAGAGAGGGTATTCCGATTAACATCAGGAACACAAACGCGCCTTCGGACAACGGAACCTGGATTGTTGAGAGCACCTGCCAGAAGTCAAAGTACACCATCACGGGTGTTGCGGGACGCAAGGGCTTTTGCTCCGTAAATATTGAAAAAGAAATGATGAACTCAGAGGTAGGTTTCGGACGTAAAGTCCTTCAGGCCTTCGAAGACAACGGAATCTCCTTTGAGCATATGCCTTCCGGAATTGATACGATGACGATTTTCGTGCATCAGGACGAATTCATGGATAAAGAACAGCAGGTGGTCTCGGCCATACACAGACTTGCGGATCCCGATACCATCGAAATCGAGGCCGACCTTGCTTTAATCGCCGTTGTAGGACGCGGCATGAAGTCGACAAGAGGTACCGCAGGAAGAATCTTCTCGGCTCTTGCTCATGCAAACGTAAACGTCAAGATGATCGATCAGGGCTCAAGTGAGTTAAACATCATCATCGGCGTTAAGAATGAGGATTTCGAAACGGCCATCAAGGCAATCTATGATATCTTTGTAATTGCAAGGCTGTAGATATTGTATTATTATCATTTTGTAAACACAATCGGTTGAATTGGGGCACTGAATGGGACAGGATAATAAATACATTTTCGATATAGATTCTTTTGATGAGAAATCAAATGTTGACGCCAAGGAATTAAGAAGACGGAAGCATAAAAAAAGCAGGGTACTTTCCTGGGTTTTCTTTATACTTTTCATATGTATCATTGCCGCGGGAGCCGTATACGGGATTTCGAGAGTTATGAAACCGCAGGGCGGGGAAGGAACAGCTCCGTCCGAGCAGGTTGAAAGCGTCAGCAGCGTAGATTCCGTCATTGAAAATCTTACCGATGACGAGGAAGAGATTATTGTAACGCCGCCCGAAGAAACGGAAACGGAGCCGACCGAGGAAGAACTTTTTGCGGAAGCTGTGAGAGCTTACGTTGATACCATTCCGCTTGAAGACAAGGTTGCGGGTATCTTTTTGATAACTCCCGAAGCACTTACCGATGTCGGGACGGCAGTTCAGGCAGGAGAGGGTACCAAGACAGCCCTAAGCGAGTATGCAGTCGGCGGACTTATTTATTCTTCCAAGAATATGACGTCCAAAGAAGCATTTATTCAGATGCTTTCAAATACAGCGGAATATTCAAAGTATCCCTTGTTCCTTGCCGTAAACGAAGAACTCGGAAATACAACATTTTCCAACGCAATGAATGTCACGGATACCATGACAGCCAAGGAAGTGGGTGACACTGCAGATTCTTCGATTGCTTACCTTGAAGAAGAAAAAATAGCGAAATACATGTCCGAATGCGGACTTAATTTAAATCTGGGCATTGTTTGTGAGCCTTACATTGAAAAGACGGCTACAGACGATGACAGTGACGAGACGGTTGATGAAAGCAGATACTTTTCTTCCGACACATCACTTAATGACAGTCTCACGGAGAAAGTAATAGCGGCGCTTCATGAATATGGCGTGGATGCGGCCGTAAAATTCTTCCCGGGAGAGTCCTCGGGGAGCGGAGATACCGAGAATGGTCTTTCAACTACCGAAAGGACCAAGGAAGAAATGCTTGCTTCTGAGCTTTCATCCTTTAAAAACGCCGTTCTTAACGGCGCGGATATGATAATAGTAAGCCATGAAGCGGCACCGAGTCTTACAGGCGACAGTACACAGTGCTCACTTTCAAAGGCCGTCATGACAGATCTTTTAAGGGTCGAGCTTGAGCTTGACGATGTGATAGTCATCACCGATTCGCTTTCAAAGGCTGCGATTTCTTCCTATTATGAATCCGGTGAGGCAGCAGTCATGGCTATAAAGGCCGGTGCGGACATGATAATGTGCCCCGAAGACTTTAAGACCGCGTATACGGCAGTCCTTGAAGCCGTCAACAAGGGCGTCATCTCCAAGGACCGCATCACGGATTCGCTTGTAAGAATTTATTCCGTTAAGTTTAAGGGCTTAACGGCGGATGAAGTAAATGCATATACGGAGCAGCTTACCCAATACTCTCAAGACACTCAATAACCAGAAAATCCTTCTCCGGGTCTATTCTCAGGAAATGGGCCGCGGGATCCATAGACAGCCATTCGTTTATTACCTCGGACTTCAGTTCGGGGTTTCTTTTTACATTTATTTCTTTGAGACGCGGCTCCTCATAGTACGAGAAGAGGATGTTTTCGTGAAGGGCAATCGACTGCCACTTTTCTCCCATGATGGCACCTTCCTTGACAAGGGCGGTGTGAGTATAGACATAGTCAAACATGGTCTCCGGCTTTAAAAAAGCAATTCTTCCGGCACGAGCCAAGGGCGGCGTCTTCCTGGTAAAGTCATCAAGTCCCTCGGGAATTGCAAAATAAAATACAAGGTTCATCTTTGCAAACGGAGTGTTTTCGTTTTCACACGGCCACAGCCATAAAAGGTTTGAAAGTGTCGGAAACAGGAAAGTAGGCTTAATTTCCTCATCTACGGTTTCCGTATAGATAAACAACATGTCCTTATAAATGAAAATTCCTTCGGTGAGAAGCCCTTTTTTTTCTTTCTCTATTCGGGAATGTTCTTTAAGCGAAATATGTCGGTCTAGGGCAATTGCCTTTTTCACATCTTCTTTTGTAATTCCGTCTTTAAGCTTTGCACGATAATGATTTCTGATAATTTGTTCCATACAGCCTCCGAAGTGAATATTTGTGTTGTAAGTAGTTAGATTTTACCATAAAATAATTATAGCGGGAAAAAAAGACCCTCTCAGTCACCTTCGGTGACAGCTCTAGCCCTCTCAGTCGCCTTCGGCGACAGCTCTCCCATAGGGAG
>CAVJJQ010000111.1:0-8353 GCA_963649755.1 bacterium
ATTTATAGGTGCCCAATCTTTTGAATATCGTTTGTACTCATCCCGATCATGAAGTACTCCTCTGATTTTGTCTATATCTCTAGAGAGAATAAGTTCATGTATCGTCTTTTTTCTTGTATCTGTATATAAAGCTTTTGCTCCCATCAAGCTGTCTCCTTTCTCTTTGTCTTATCGTTATACTCTTTTTTTATTACTCTGCCGGCTTCCATTTTATAAATATAGCTTACGTCACCGTTTCTTATTCGATTTCTTCTATCAGGAAATTTTACTATGACAAATCCGTATGTCCTAATCAAATATTCTGCTTCTTTGTTTGAAATAGAACCATAAACATATAATGTTTCAATTTTCTTTTCTAGCAACACTATCTCTAATATATACTCTCCGTAATTCTTAACACCCTTTTTCCGACAACCGAGATTTCCAATAATAAAGTTCACATTATCGGGAAAATAATTTGCGGTACATATTGTTCCAAAATCCCCGGCACGAAAGTTCGGCAATATATGTATACCTTTTGTTCCGCAATAGCATGAATATATCGCATTTATCAGTATGCTCATCTTTTGTCTCGGACGCAACATATTGATGCTCGGACTCAAATCAAAGCCACCTATTCCTGCAAACATTTCCATAATTTTTATATCTTTATCTATTTTTGATAATCTTGGCCAAAGATTCCTTTCATACATATAAAATACCAGTATTGATTCTTTTCTATACATCTCCGGAATATCATTTCGTGTTGAAAATGTTGATAATGCTTTAGGACAACCTGTATATATGTAATCCTCAGGCAATTGCGGAATCCCATTTTTAAATTTCACTCCTTTTTCTTTGAGATATGTTATTTTTTCATCACACCACTTTAATAAATTTAATTTCATTGTATGTTCCTTTCTGCAATATTCTATTGCGTTTCTGCAATTAATATTTTTAATTATAAGCCCACTATTGTGAGCCTCAATTTTTACCGATTTATTTCTAATAACACCGGATCTAACTGATTTATAAGCCTGATTTCGTAGTCGAAGATTTCATTTCCGTATTTTGTGCGTCGATTCATAATATTTGATGCTACATTTGTTGCGACCGGAATTGTAACACCACATACACTGGCAATTTCATTTATCGTATCAATCTTCTTTAACATTAAATATGGAACCGGACACATAAAATACCGTGAAAAGAAATCTGCCAAATCATCTTTTTCATCGTCCTCATCTTCACAAACGTAATGCTTAACTTCATGAAAAATATTGAATCTTTGTTGTTCACTTGTTGTGTTTATGTCATTATAATAAATCGTAGGCGAAAGTCCTACCGCTCCTTTTACGAAAAATCCATATGGAGACTTCTTTTTCAGAATTTCACCTACGCTCATATCATTTTCCATATATAAAGAATATGGCATTATTGACACTTTCAGCTTTTTACATATTTCCTTTTCATATACCGGCAAGCTTGTAATATTATAATCAACGTAAATGTCTACAACTGTTTTTTTAATTTTCTCATATTCTTCCGGAAGTCTATACATCTACTTAGTACCTAATAGTAACGCAATCAGCCTATTTTTTTCTTCGGCTGTAAGTTCATTACCTTTTCTTGCTATAGCTGTTGAAATAGCATTATATGCTGTTTCACCTTTCTCATCCTCATCCAACAGATATTCTGTTTCAACTTGAAGCGCTTTTGCTATGTTAACAACAATGTCCATTCTGGGTCTCTGATCATTGTGCAAATATCTTGAAATTGAACTTTCCGTAATTCCTGAAAGCTGCGATAACTGCTTCTGCGTCATATCTCTTTCAGTCATTAACTTAGTTACTTTTTCCTTCCACGTCATAATCTTTAGCCTCTCTTTCTTGTAAATTATAGCACCATAAATTGCATTGTCAATAGGCATAATTGCGGTTTTGCAATGGGCGCATGATTCCACATCCATTTGTAACGGTGTACAAATTGTCCCCAATTACTGTTAAGCTCTAAACTAAGTCACAGCTTCTCTTTTTTGCTATCTTGTTTTGAGGCATCGTTGGCCTCCATTACAGTTAAAATAATTATAGGGAATGGCCAAGACCATTCCCTATTCGTTTATGATACTTTATTTAGTTTCTTCGCTCTCGTCTTTTTTCCTCTTCCATAACAGGATAAAGAAAAATCCGATGACGACAATGATGAGTATAATCAATATCGGGATCCGGCTAAAGCCTGTGTCCTCGCTTGTCTCGGTAACAGTTGCTACGATTACCGCATTTCCGTCTGTATCAACTAACTGTCCGCCCTCGTTTACAAAGCTTGATAACGGTATGTCCGAATCTTCGATATCTTCGTAGATGATCTGATAAGTGGCTTCCTCATCAAGATTTCCAGTTACCGTAAGGATGCCGTCCTCTGAAACCTGACCCTCTAAGACTATAACATCACCGACCGCATCTACGCTCATCAGGTAGAAGATTCTGTTCTCCTTTTGTGTCTCGGCCGGAATCTCAACCTGTATTGTAACCGGCGCTCCTTCGGTATGGCTTTCGCCTTCCGAAACCTTCGGAATTACAATCGGTCCTTCCTGGATCTTGGAATCAACCTTCTTGATTTCCTCTACCGCTTTTTCCAACTGTTTTTGGACTGTCTTTGAAGCCTCCGTCTTTTCATGAATTTCGGTACTTATGACTTCCGGTGCCTTTGTCTCATCTTCCTTGGCGGAAGAATCATCCTTTGAATTACCGGCTTCTTTGCTTTCATCGACATTAGTTTGAGTATTGGCTTCCGAGGTATTCTTATCGGATTTGCTTTCGCTTTCCTTGTTGGTTTCAGCGGAATTACTTGCCGTGTCTTTTTTTTCTGTGTTTCCGTTCACAAGCTTACGAAGAGTGTTTACAACACCTGCCGCAGCGCTGTTAGTATTTGTGGTTGCACCGGCAGAACCGTTATTGATAATACCGCCGGTACTGATGTTTCCGCTGCTTTCACTGCTGCTATCGTCACTGCTACCGCTGCTACTGCTGCTTCCGCTACTGCTGCTCTTAATCGTATCCGCATAAGCGATTGCATAAGTTGAAAAACGATCTGTCTTAAATGTAAGAAGGTGAGTGGACGCATCATAGGTGCTTGGAAGCGCATCTATTTGATCACCGTGCAGACGCAATACCTGATAGGTTCTTGTTACCGTTACATTGGTGTTTCGCATATTTGCCGGTACGAGCAGGGATATCTCGATTTCCTCATTCAACTGCGTTGTTACCTGCGTTGTCGTCTTGACAGAGTTTTTCGTATATGACTTATAAAGGTTGATATCCGTATAGAGGATACCGGCCGCATTCTTTGAAAGTGCGGATGCTGCCTTTGCTTCAAATTGCGTTTTGTCTGACTCTGACAATTTCTCGGCATCCGAAACTTCAATCCATACTCTCGGATCGGTAATCTCTGAGAAACTCTCTGTCTCAAATACGTCGTTCTTCAAAGTATCTCTGTCACTTGTAATCTCCGCGCTTTCAATGGTCGAATTGCTTCCGACCTCTACGGATTTCTCAATTCTTTGTGCTTCTTCACTTTCCGTAGAACCGGTCTTTGCAATGACACGCGTACGATTTTTCCCGCAAACCGTGCAGGATGTGCTCTCCAAGCCTTCGCAATCGGCTGTGGCCTCTCTCTTTACAGTCCATGTGCCTGACCAGTCATGGTCTTCTATAGTAAGCTTACCCGTATTGAAGCAAATGACGTAATTCGGATTTGCATTCTCCCTCTCACTTGCCGTAATTACGTAATCTCCGGGCATCTCACCGCTTTCTCTTGTATATGTGATACCGCTTAAAGTATGGCCTTTTAGTATACCATCTGCAGTATAAGAAAAGTCCGAATCGGAAGCGCCTATATGCTTTCTGCTGTCATTTACCGTTACTGTGATGTTTTTAGGCTGTACAACAATCTCAATATCGGATGTATGTTCCTTGTAGGAAACAGTCAGGGTCTTTTTCCCGGCCGAATCCATCTTTACTTCTTCCACATTTGTAGTAAAGCCTGACGCAATCGGATCAGTACATCCATCCGCACAGGTTGCATTAACCGAGATATCATCTACGTTAAGAGTATCTCCAAGCGTATAGCTTGTCTTTACTTTTGAAGCAGTGATGTTTGTAACCGTGGCACACTCATCATGATCTATTTCCAATGTTCCGGGTACTTTTGTGATATCGTAATTTGCTGTCACATCCTTGCCATTTGCATTTTTTATTACAACATCATCAACTTCAATTGTACCGTTATGGGTGCAAACCGTGGTACTCGGTATGAGATTAACTTTAAAAATGTAATCCCCGGATACTAAGCCACCCTCGTTTGTTGTAACTTTTTCAGCAGTTTGACTGATTTCTGTGCCAAAGTCAATTTCCTGATTAACTGCCGTAACAGTAAGTGCTTTCGCATTGATGATTACGTACTTGGTTCCTGTGATGGTATCATGATTTTCTTTTTCAATCTTATAGTAAACAGGATGGCTTCCCACATCGGTAAATGTCGGTTTCTCATTGGCATAAGTATTTCCGTCGCTACTGTAAGTTACGCTTGGCACATCGTTACCCGAAACAATCACGTCTCCTATTGTGTGTGCTTCACCATCATAAGTACAGGTATAATCCGAAACGCTGTATTCTATCGTTCCGTTACCGACTGTAATCAGTGCCTCGGCTTCTCCTGCAGCATAATTGCCCTTTGCGGCTGTCGTAAGATCGATTTTGAATGTTCCAACAGTTGTCACGGACAATTCAGTTCCATTAAGAGTTCCGGTTCCGGTACCGCCGTTTCCCAATGCATAGCTTGCATCACCGGCATTAGCATCTATTGTAAAGCATTTGCTGATATCTATCGTTTCATTTTCTTTATAGGTAAAGCTTTCATCCAAAGCTGTGATGGTAACCGGAGTAGCCGCTTTGTTTTTAATTGTGAAAGTTCCCGTCGAAGCTACACCCTCTGCGTAATTGTAGGTATCAGGAAGAGTCCATCTGAAAATGTTTTCGGCTCCGGGCGTCTCAATATAGGATCCTTCGACGGTCCAGGTTATATCTAAGTCCCCGGATGCTCCGTCTGCAAATATAACCGTAACTTTCCCTTCAAGTTCGGTATCTTGGGTTGAGACTACACAATCTTTTGTGTGGTAGATCGTAAATGTATGCTCCGTTCCATCCGCATTCGGAACCAAAATTTTCCCGATACTGCTAACCGTACGTTTTTCGGTTGCCGCAAATGTGTAACTTACCGTTACTGTTCCGTCATCGTTCTTTATAACCGTTGCACTCTCACCATTTACTGTGGCTGTTACACCGTCCTTAAACTCATGACCGTTATCCGCTTTAAGAGTAACACTTGCAGTGTACACGGTATTATATCCCGCAATTCCGGTTACTTCTGTTTCTTCCGGTTTCCAAGTAACTGTCGGATTTATGGTCTCCAGTCCCGTTGCCTTGGCAGATGCTACCGTATCAAATGCATGACCGCCTACCGGTGCCGTAATGTCCGTGACTTCCACGCTGCCGATGGTTCCCTTACTGATGGTGATTGCGACCGGTGCACTTGCATAATCCGTTAAAGCTGTTTCGTGTACATCCTCTGCTATGATATATGCGTAGTACTCACTTCCGCAGGCTAACGCGTGCACATTCTCCGGAAGCGTAAATGTTCCCGTTCCGGTTGCCGCAAAGCCATCCACATTCAATGCGCCATAGTAAAGTATGTTTGTATCGTTTGTTTTTCCTGCCTTATATTCTTTATCCAATATAAGCACTGAAACCTGCGTTGCATTTTTACTGTCAGAGCCTGTTATCGTATATGGAACAGTTACGGTATCTCCGTCTCTTGTCACTTCACTACTTGCTATCGTCATGTTGTCATCTATAAGAGTAAACTTATATGATGTTCCCGTTGCTCCGGCAGTACCTGAAACAACGGATGTAAAAAGAACAGATGACAGGTTTACATTGAAAGCAGGGCTCTCACCGGTATCACTGACATTAACTCCGTTACTGCCGATGTTACCACCTTTTCCGACGATGGCAGCACAGCCGGCCGTAGTATAATTAGGCGAGCGCAACCACCAATAAGCTTTTTCTCCCGTACTTAAGCTTTTTACTCTGTTTGCCGCACTGCTTGTTGCTACTCTTGTTTCTTCACTTGAATAATCAATATTGCTGTATCCGTAGCTTTCATTGGTAGCTTCTTTTGCATCAAGGAAAAAGATTTTATCGCTGCTAAGTGATGCGTATGAAAATAAGCTACTGTTTCCGTTGCCATCACTAGTGTCTACAGCACTCTTGGTGCTGTATGCTATGGCATTTTGCTCTGCCGGAGTGAATCCGCTTGTTAAAAATGTTTCATTCAGATATTTTCTTATAGCGCTTTCGTTCCAATCACGGCTTGTTGCATCAAAACTGCTTCCCATCCACAAAATACTGTCGCAATCGAGAAGCATTGTTGTACCGCCAAATACTGATGTTTCTTTGTCAAGAACCCTGTATTTGACAGGTTCTCCGTTGTAGGACCCGAAATATACATAGCTTCCGTCCCATGCGTCGTTTACGCTTTTCGGCTTTTCCGGGTCGGTAATCTTACTTGTTCCGAGACCTGTTATCGACTTATTTTCTGTTGTAGCATTAAACGTATAGGTAACCGTCAATGTTCCGTCGGAATTTTTAACCACGCTTGTTGCATCGTTACCGTCCACTTTTGCGGTCGTGTTTGATGCAAACTGATATCCACTCGCCGGGCTTAAAGTAACGCTTGCCGTGTAAGGCGTGTTGTATGCAACCTTTCCCGATGTGGATTTCGGGATCCATGTAACTGTAAGTGAGCTATTACCTACTCCGCTGCTCTCACATGTTGCAGTTGTATCGAATTTAAGTGTTGCTGCCGGTTCGTCGATACCCGTAATGGAAACATGTTCTATGTCTTTAAGACCTATCGAAATTTCAACCGGTGTACTTGCATAGTCTGTATATTCGGCTCCGTTAACATCCTCCGCAATAATATATGCACGATAATCCTTACCGCATATTTTACTTGCATAATCCGAAGGAATTGTAAATGTGCCTGTTCCGGTTTCAGAGAAGCTATCCGTATCCAAGGCGCCATAATAAATCACGTTGGCTTGGTTAGTATTGCCTGTTGTATATGCATTATCTAACAGAAGTATGGAAACCTGGGTAGCATTACCGTTGTCATTTCCGGTTATAGTATAAGGAACCGTTACGGTATCCCCACTTCTGGTAACTGCACCGTTTCCGGCTATCGTCATGGCACTGTCCAGAAGTGTAAACTTATACGATGTACCTACTTTACCCTTATCACCGGAGACAACGGATGTAAAGAGTACAGATGAAAGATTTACATTCATGGCGGGGCTTACACCAACGCCACTGTTATTGTTCGTTTGCGGACCAAGGCAACCATACGTATTAACGATACCAACCCCGGGACAGCCTAGATACTCATCTGTAGCTGACCTCAACCACCAAAAGCCGGCTGTTTTTTTTTCGATTTTCTACTTTTTCAGAATTTGTATCACTGTATCCATAGTTCACATTGATTACATCCGCCATTTCAAGGAAGAAGATCCTATCATTTTCCAATGAAACCGCTTTGCATCCGTTAGCGGCTGTGCCTTTTTTGGTGCTTGATGCTATTGCGTTCTGTTCTGTCGCGGTGAAGTTTGTGGTTAAAAAATCCCCATTCAAATATTTTTTTGTATCACTACTTGCCCATGTATTACCGGTACTGTCAAATGCAGAATTGTACAAAATACTGTCGCAGTCAAGAAGCACGGTTTTTATCGTTTTGTCTGCACTGTAGTCTGTCGTTTCGGCATCAAGAACTCTGTACTTAACGGGTTTTTTGTTATAAGTACCAAAATAAACAAAGCTTCCCTGCCAAGCAGTGATTATATTCTCCGGTGCATCAGGATCGCCAATTATGCTCGTCCCAAGTCCGGCTATGGTCTTGGCCACGGTCGTTTCTCCCGCATACGCGGTAGTCGCATTTTCCGGCATCATCGGCAACATGCCAATCGTAAGTACTGCCGCAAGCAGTGAAGCCAGTCCACTCTTTAACAGTTTTCTTTTTCTCATCTATCATTGCCTCCGTCTAGGTTAAATAAACAATCCTATTGTTAATAAATAATGATAATACTTGACTATTAAAGAAAAGTAACATTGGTATCTCTGCCTCTCTGCCCTCTCCGTCCTCGCCCTCTCCGTCCTCGCTCCGCTCGGCCACCTCTCCCACAGGGAGAGGCAAGGGGTAGAGGCAAGCGATGTGCCTTGGCTCTCCCTTTGGGAGAGCTGTCACCGAAGGTGACTGAGAGGGC
>CAVJJQ010000112.1:0-8200 GCA_963649755.1 bacterium
CCTTAAGGCCTCGACCTTATTGACAAGCGGCATGATTCTCTTAATCTCGCGTTCACTGTGAGTTCCGAAAATTTTATCTATAACCTTCATTGGCAATTCCTCTCAATCAGGTTTAACTTGACCCAAAACCTAAACGCTATTGTATCAAATATTGTGGATTGCTTCAATATAAAAAGATGTGCAAGTAAAATCTGGGCGTGTGAAAAATGAAAGTTTTTCACACGCCCGCTTTCTGCAATCTATATAATTTAAAATTTTATTTCACATTCTTACTTCAATCGAACCTTCTGGCCTGCATAGATATATTTCTGTGCAAAGAGGTCTGAGTTGAGAGCCTTAAGTACCGAAAGAGTAAGTTTGTTCTTTATCGCGATCTTATACAGGTTGTCTCCCCTCTGTACCGTGTAGTATTCGGCATTTGTCGTATCCGCAGTGCCCGTTGTAGTTGTTGTGCTGCCGTTAGTATAGCCGACAATCAGAACCTGTCCAACATAAATTCTTGAAGGATTCTTTACCTGAGGATTTAAGGAAATTAATTTTCCGAGTGACATACCGTATTTACGGGCAATCTTTGCCATGCAGTCGCCGCGCTTAACCACATACTGAGTCGGAACGGAAGCTGTCTTTTCTTCTGTTACGGTCTGCCCCATTACATTTCCCTCATAGTCCTAGCACTACCTAATAGTTTGTCGCAATATTTCAATTTGTCCATACATTTTCGCAAATTGGGGCAGATGGTATTGGAATAGATTGGAATAGATGATGAAAAATTAAAAATATCTTTGAAAAAAGCAATAGCACGTCTTGTCTGTATCGAACGTTTGTGCTAATATTGCAATATGGAATCCACGACAGGGGTGGTAGCCTCCCGAGCTTAATGACCGTTATTACGGAATACCTAAGAAGGGAGGTGATGCAAATGACAGCTTATGAAATCATTATGATTATCATCGGAATGATTGGCTTGCCAATCTCCGTTTGTAGCTTGCTATTAGCATTGCTTACCTTTCTCGATAAGAGAAATAGGCGAAAATAAAAATACCCGCCCTGTTCGCCGCAGGACGGGTGCCTCTTTTTAAGAGGTAAAATCCCGCTCTGGAAGCTCCACCTTTGGAGTGGGGTTCCTAAAGGGCACTTGTTGACGCAAGTGTCCTTTCTTTGTGTCCAATATAGCATAGGTGCTTCAAAATATCAACTGAATGATAAAACATGCGTGGCGGGTGAAATAGGACAGTCCATATTCCGACAGTTTTCAATATTTGTACATCATCGCCGCCTTGTGTTTATTTGTACATCATCGCCGTTTTGTGTTTGCAAGTACTGTTAGCAGCACCGCTACAGACAGACAGCAATGAGATGTACCAAAAATGCGCAAATCCACGCAATGACACACTGCCCTAGCACAATCCCCAGTGCCCATTTTGCTCCAAGTTCACGTTTGATGGCTGCTATAGACGCCACACAAGGCGTATATAAAAGGCAAAAGATCAATAGTGCCGCTGCCGACGCCGGAGAAAGAATCGTAAGCAGGGTCTGACTGCCGCCAAATAAAATCGTGAGGGTAGAGACCACGCTCTCTTTTGCCATGAATCCGGTAATCAGTGCCGTTGAGATTCGCCAGTCTCCAAAACCAAGCGGTGTAAAAACAGGTGCAATTACGCCGGCCAAGGCTGCCAAAATGCTATCCTTTGAATCATTTACAACTTGAAGATGCAAATTAAATGTCTGTAAAAACCAAATCACCGTGGTTGCAAGAAAAATCACCGTAAAAGCGCGCTGCAAAAAGTCCTTTGCTTTTTCCCACAAGAGCTGTGCCACATTTTTCACCCCGGGCAGCCGATAATTGGGCAATTCCATCACGAATGGTATCGCTTCTCCTTTAAACATGCTGTTCTTTGATATAAGCGCCACCAAAATTCCCACTGCAATGCCCGCAAAATACAATCCCACCATAATAAGACCGCTGTATTTTGGGAAAAAGGCGGCAGTAAAGAAACCGTAGATGGGCAGCTTGGCTGAGCAGCTCATAAATGGCGTAAGCATAATGGTCATTTTGCGGTCTCGTTCCGAAGGCAGAGTGCGACTGGCCATTACTCCCGGCACCGTACACCCAAAGCCAATGAGCATGGGAACAATGCTTCTTCCGGACAAGCCGATCTTTCGGAGTAACTTATCCATCACAAAGGCCACTCTGGCCATATACCCGGTGTCCTCCAGAAGAGACAAAAAGAAAAACAAAGTGACTATGATGGGCAGAAAACTGAGCACGCTGCCGACGCCGGAGAAAATCCCGTCAATCACCAAGGAATGAACCACACTGTTCACATTCCAGGATGTTAAAGCCGCATCCGCCACGTTCGTAAGAAAATCAATTCCCTCTTCCAGCAATTCCTGAAGCCGGGCTCCGATCACGTTAAAGGTCAGCCAGAACACCAAAGCCATAATGCCTATAAAGGCAGGAATCGCCGTATATTTTCCGGTCAGAATGCGGTCAATCCGTCTGCTTCTGGCATGTTCTTTGCTCTCCTGTGGTTTTGACACAGTATTTTTTACCAGTTTTTCAATAAAGGCAAAACGCATATCCGCTATCGCAGCCGACCGGTCAAGCCCTCGTTCTTCCTCCATCTGACAGATGATGTGCTCCACCATTTCTTTTTCGTTTTGCGATAATTTTAATGCGGCCGTAATGGCGGCATCCCCCTCCACAAGCTTGGTGGCCGCGAAACGTATGGGAAGCCCCGCGTCCTTTGCATGGTCTTCAATGAGATGCATAATACCATGCAGACAGCGATGCACGGCACCGTTGTGGTCATCTTTATCGCAAAAATCCGTTCTTCCAGGTCTCTCCTGGTACTGCGCCACATGTATGGCATGACGGATTAACTCGTCCACGCCCTCATTTTTGGCTGCAGAGATGGGCACCACGGGAATGCCCAAAGCCTGTTCCATTTCGTTAATGCGAACACTGCCGCCGTTTCCTCTCATTTCATCCATCATATTCAGAGCAAGAACCATCGGCACATCCAGTTCCATGAACTGCATGGTGAGATAGAGATTTCTTTCGATATTCGTGGCATCCACAATATTGATGATACCTTTTGGTTTCTCATCGATAATAAAGGATCTGGTTACCATCTCTTCGCTGCTGTAGGGAGACATGGAATAAATACCGGGCAAATCCGTAATTTCCGTGTTGGGGTAATTTCTGATTGCTCCGCTTTTTCGGTCCACCGTGACTCCCGGAAAGTTGCCTACGTGCTGGTTGGCTCCTGTAAGCTGATTAAAAAGAGTGGTTTTTCCGCAGTTCTGATTTCCCGCCAATGCAAAGGTTAGAATCGTCCCCTTGGGAAGAGGGTTTTCATCCGCTTTCACGTGGTATTTGCCGCCCTCTCCAAGGCCTGGGTGCTCTACTTCATCTTTGTATACCGTCCGAGAATCCTTGTCGCTTTTCTGTCCGCTTTTGGCAGGTGTCTCGTGACTCCCGGTCTCTTCCGATATCTTTCCCGGCAGTTTTTCTACCTCAATCTTCTCTGCATCCGCAAGTCGCAACGTCAGTTCATAGCCATGTATCTGCAGTTCCATCGGGTCTCCCATGGGAGCAAGCTTCACGAGAGTCACCTCTGCCCCCGGAATCACACCCATATCAAGGAAGTGCTGGCGCAGTGCACCCTCACCGCCTACCACCGTCACCTTTGCTCTTTGACCGATTTTCAGTTCACGTAATGTCATTTTTTGCTCCATTCTGCAATTTTCAGTGCCAAGTATTCGTATGTTCGTCCGTTATTTCTAAGCTACTGCAATCAATCAGATAAAAATCCACAACTTCCGGAGACTTCGACTCAGTCCCGTCAGCTGTATAATAGTATTTTCAAGTTTAGTAATGTATATACTCCCCTAACATTTCACAAACGCATTCCTTGATTTCCTCAGCGGTTTTTCGAGACTTAACAACATTAAGCCCTATTTTTTCAGCAACAGCAAGGATATCTTCCATTCTCGGATTCGCTCCGTTTCCGTTCACCGTAGTGGCATGCTCACCTCCAAGAGAATTGGAATAAGTAAGGTCATATACCGGTGATAAGACCCATCTTTGTTCTTCTTCCTCATACAGATAAGTGAAATTTTTCGAATGGTCATCCCTGTTATGAGCAAATACATTAAAGCACATAAGACGATATAATTTTTCACATTCTTCCATAGATCTTGTGAGTCGGAGTGTAAGTTTCATTAAGATATCATAATCCAGATTAGGGATTCTATGGGATGTCTCCAAAAGTCCCGCAGCAGATACCATGTGAACCTTTCCCTCCTCACTTTTTCCCCTTCTGTCAAAACGTTTTGTTCCAAAATAGCCTTTTGTTTTTTTTGAAGGAAACAATCTAACCTCTTCCATATTCAGCCCACATGCCTTTGCACAAAGTGAATAATCATATTCCTGCTTTCCTATGCTCAGGTTATCATCTGATGAAGGAAATTTAATAATCCAATCTTCGTCTCCGACTTTTGTTAATATTTTAGGTCTCGCACCTCCCGAGGATCCTCCCTTTGCAAATAAATAATCCAAATTTTCATCGGATTCTGTATTTAAAATTTGTGAGCATTCCTCCGCAATCTCATCCAGTGACAAATTATCCGTTACATTTTTCATTGAAATTACCGGGTGATAAGTTAATGCACCCATACCGGAATTTCCCACAATAGCCAGCCGTTCCAAACTGCCAATTGCTTGTGGGTTAAGACCATTTTTTCTCATCAGGCGGTCCACAAGAAGACGTCCCCATCCATCCGGCAAACTATCCGCGAATACGCCGAAAAGTCCCTCAAAAGGATCTATCTTAGGAAAATAAACTTTCTTCTCCAGTGGTAGTGAAAACGGGCTGATTGGGAAACCATCCTGCAGCCATTCTCCGTCATATTCAAATGCTGCCAGTCTGTTTTCATACAAAGCCATGGTTCCCACACGTCTGTCATGATAGAATACATCAATCTTGTTTAGTCTGTGCATGAATTACCTCTTCAATAGAGTTAAATGGTACCTTGCGAAACAAATCTTCCAGTTCACCTTCCACTCCAAGCGTTATGGCAATTTTCGTCAGCGACTGAAGGGAAATCTCCCCCGTTTGTTCAAAACGTTTTAAAGATCCGAGACTCACATCGGATCTCATAGCAAGATTCTTCTGTGATAGCCTTTTTCTCTTGCGAAGCTGAACCATTCTCTCTGCAAGCTCTGTATTAATTTCTTTCCATGTCTTTTGATACAAATTAATCATGCCAATATATTAGCTCTAATTATGGTTTTATTCAAGTTTGGGATAATATTTTATCCATAAATCAATCCGGAAACTTTTTGTGCCCGGTTTTTTCTTTGTTGTTGACATTGTGATATCGTTATGATATCAGCGTCATATCAATTAGGGAGTGCTAATGCGCGCGAGTGTGAAAAAAAGAGCACGCACTTTTAAGCATCAGTTCAAAAGTACGTGCCAAATCTTACGATAATATGAAGAACAAACTTACTTAATTAATATCGTCTACAGATTTTTCTCTCTGCGGATTTTTACATACAAGCGATATTCCCGTATCTACGGAAAAAGTACACTCGGCGCAATTTCCGCTCGTGGATCCATCCTCCGAAGTAAAGTGATAGCAGGAGTTAAGTGGAAATACGACGGGTCTTCCCCAGGAATCGTAAGTTGTGCAGTCACCGCCGCCGGATACCATGTCAAGCTCGTCATCTGTGATTTCCTTATTTGTACTCTCTTTTGATTTCAAAAATTCTTTAACTTCCGCTTCCGTTGCATCACAATCGTGCTCTTTTAAGAATTCTGCGACCTTCTTTTCGGAAACGGCCTTTAAATATGCCTTCTTAGCTTTGCTGTCATTCTTTAATTCTTCATATAATGCATTTATAGTTTTCATCGGTCTCCTCCTTGGGATTTTTATGAATTCATTATAAATGCTGCTTCGTAACCAAAACGTAACCAAAAACTCCGGCTAAAATCAGCCGGAGTTTTAAAAGATTACTTATATTTACTTTGCTTAATAAATCTGCGCTTCTTCTTCGCCTGTCATGACTCTGATGGCGCCCTGTGCAAGTGCAAGAAGCTCTTCCTCGCCGGGATAAACGGTTACAGGTGCAATCCAGTCAACCCTTTTAGCAATCGCATCGGTTACGTTCTTGCCGTAAGCAATTCCTCCCGTGAGGATTATCTGATCGACCTTACCTTTAAGTACGGTAGCGCAGGCACCGATGTTCTTGCAAATCTGATAAATAAACGCATCTCTTACAAGAATAGCCTTCTCATTGCCCTCATCACACATTTTGTTGACTTCGCGCATATCGTTTGTACCGAGGTAAGCGTTAAATCCGCCTCCTCCGACGATTTTCTTTTTCATCTCTGCATAGGTGTATTTGCCTGAGAAGCAAAGCTCTACAAGTCCCAGTGCAGGTATGCCGTTTGCACGCTCGGGTGAGAAAGCACCGTCGCCGTTTAATGCGGCATAAACGTCAATCATGCGTCCCTTTGAATGAACGCCGCAGGATGTACCGCCACCCATGTGGACAACGATTACATTGACATCGGAATATTTCTTTCCGACACTCTTTGCATAACGTCTTGCCATAGCCTTCTGGTTGAGCGGATGGTCGATTGAAACTCTTTCAATCTCCGGAACACCCGAAATTCTTGCAACAGGCTCAAGTTCGTCTACTACGACGGGATCGACTATATACGAAGGAACTCCGATTGAGTCTCCGATTTCACGAGCCAGGATTCCTCCGAGGTTCGAAGCGTGCTCGCCCTGAACCGGATGGATGAGATCATTTAAGAGCGCATCCGTAACGGCATAGGTACCGCCGGGAATTGACTTTAAAAGTCCGCCTCTTCCTACGATTACATTCAAAGATTTAATGTCGATATTCTCTTCTTTAAGCGCATCAAGCACCATTCCCTTACGGAAGTCCTTCTGTGCGTAAATGTTGGGATACTGATTGATTTCCTCGGTCGAATGACGAAGGGTCTTGTCCAAGATCTGTGTTTCATCGTCGAAAACACCGATTTTTGTGGACGTCGAGCCGGGATTGATAATTAAGCTTCTGATAGCCATAAAAGTCTCCTTATTTTTGCTTTTTCATTTCCTCTGCAACGATTGCGGCAACTGCGATGGAGTTGAGCTTTACATCCATTGTGTCGGAACGGCTGGTTAAAATTGCAGGTGCGCTTGTGCCTGTAAGAATGCAGGCATTTCTAACCTTCAGCATATGCACGATAGCCTTGTAGGTAAGGTTTCCGGCATGTATATCGGGAAAAAGAAGAATATCCGCATCGCCCTGGATCTTTCTGTCCGTTGCTCCCTTGTGCTTTGCGGCTTCGGGATCTATTGCAAGGTCCAAAGAAAGAGGCCCGTCAACTATACAGTCCTTAATCTCTCCGTCATTGCACATACGTGTAAGCTCTCCTGCTTCAACGGTAACGGGCATCTTGGGATTTACAACTTCAACTGCGGCAAGAGGTGCTACCTTGGGCATATCTATTCCGCAGGCCTTACATACTTTAACGGTATTGTTGATGATATCAACCTTCTGCTCAAGTGTGGGATAAGGCAAAAATGCAACGTCCGTTAAGAAGAGCAATCTGTCGATACCGGGAATTTCAAATACACAAACGTGTGAAAGTGTCTTTACATTGGGATTTCTGAGTCCGACTTCTTTGTCAAGAAGACCCTTTAAGAAGGACTTTGAATCGATGAGACCCTTCATGTACATATCGGCTTCGCCGTCATGCACGAGTTTTACTGCCGTAAGAGCTGCTTCCATGTGGTCCTTTACATCGATAAGCTTGTAACCCGACAAATCCATGTTGATGGAAGCTGCGATTTCCTTAATCTTGTCAACATCACCGACAAGAATGGAATCTGCGATTTCTTTTTCCTTTGCTGCCCTGCATGCTTCAAGCACCGGAGTGTCCTCGGCACAGGCAACTGCTACGGTCTTCATGGTGAAATTATGAACATGAGACAGTATTTCTTCAAAATTCTTTGCCATTTATGTATCCTCCTTAAAAGTGTGTCAATTGCTTTTGATATTTTTTTCACATACTACGTAAGCATAGCACCGAAGTGCCAAAAATTCAATACGAAAGCTTGAAAAAGAGTTTCGCTTGCGAAACTCCGGCGTCTCGCGCGCCCTCTCCGTCCTCGC
>CAVJJQ010000113.1:0-8189 GCA_963649755.1 bacterium
AGGGCTTGCCTCTCCCTTTGGGAGAGGTGGCCGAGCGCAGCGAGGACGGAGAGGGTAAACAATGCCCCTCTCAGACCTCTTTTGATAAGAGGGAAAAGAATAAAAATAATTGAACTGATTTACAGGTTTTTGCTATAATGAACTCGAAAGTGAGGACTTTATATGCCTGAATTAAGTTGATTTGGTGGAATGGTTATTTACATGCTGCTTATGGATACAAAACAGCATAGCAAACCTCATGTTCGCGTTTATTATGGTGATTATGAAGCGGTTGTGGGAATTGATGGCGAACTGCTTGCGGGCTCTATTCCAAAGAAACAATTAAAAATGGTAGTCGGATGGCTTGCATTTCATGAAGAAGAAGCCTATAAGGCATGGAATCTTGCCGTAAAGGGCGAACATTTTGAAAAGATTGCTTCAATGTAACCGGTTTGAAAATAATATTGCAAACAATTGAGGCCTTATGCCAGTGCGGTTTTAACTATGACATTTAGGAGAAGATTATGTATATAATAAACGACATTTGCTATGCAGGTGAAAAAGAAAAAGCTATTAAGGTATCTAAAGTTAAAATTTTACCCGGAGGAATGCTCCTTGTAACATTTTCGACAGGTGAGGCACGAATTTTTGATGCAGCTGCTTTACGTGGCTCAGCATTCGAACCATTAAAAGACGAAAAAGTTCTTTCATCCTTCAGTAATTTTCATGGAATTCTGACCTGGAAAAATGGTGAGATAGACATAGCACCGGAAACCCTATATGATATGAGTTACCCTTATACAACTATAGATAATCAGTATTGATTTGCTTGGGCTTGGAATGAAAGTTGACTACAGTGGTGCCGGGTATCTGACACGGAAAGAAAGCGAGTAATATTTTAGAAAGTCGATAAATCTTATCACAGATGTGGAGAAAGTCTCTTTCACATTTTCCGAGTACAAATTTATTCTGCCTTCAAAAGGCTGTTTGATGCAAACCTTACTTTGATAGTGTATAATCTGGTTATGGACATTTCCATAAAGGAGTGCATATGAAGAAATTTTTAAAGTTTATTGCCTGGATGCTTGCCGTAGTAGGTGTTTGCAAGTTCGTGCTGTCATGCCTTTCGAAAGAGAAGAACGACGACAGCTTTTCATACAACAGGGAATATATTGATCTTGAATAAGAATCAGTCAAGCGTCAGGAAGTATCCCATTACGGCCCAGGCGGCAAGAGAGTAAAAATTGCCGTTTTTGTCACGCCCGGAATTGTAAATCTTTTTGACATCCTCACGACTTATCAGTTCAAACCCGTCAAAGAGTTCGGAACCGACACTTCCGTCCTGATTTAATTCGCTTAAATCGGGAAGATGGATTTTGGCAAAAAGAAAAGCATTGCTTTCATCGGTAAGACCCGGTGATGAAAATGCACAGGGGTTGATTACTTCTATAGAATCGGTTTCTTTAACCGTTATTCCGCTTTCTTCCTTTATCTCGCGTATTGCTGCTGAGATAAGGGGATTCTCGGTGTCTGCGTCTTCGGGGTCTATCAGACCCGCAACGGGACTTAATTGAAACTGTCCCACCGTATAACGGTATTCATACGACATAAGGAGCTTTGGAGCTTCGTTTGGAAGGTAAAGTGCTATTCCGATTGTAACGGCATCGGGAAGCATTTTTTTAAATTCCGAATCGGTTTTTAAACATACCGTGTCTGAGGCATTTCGCCTTGTGGCTTCAAAATAGTGCTTCCCTTCCGCATATTGAATGTCATACATATTTAAAAATTTCGTCTCATATAAAGGCTTTAATTTGCCTTCGGTGATTAAGGGTCTTTCTTTCATACTTCCTCCGATTTACCTCTTGTCTGAAGATATATTTTCGAAACGAGCTCTTGCCCGTTTATAGGCTTGGAAATATAGTCATCAAAGCCCATATCTATGTATTCCTTCGCGGCACCCGTCATGGCGTTTGCGGTAAGCATGATGATAGGAGTGCTGCGATTCAGATAGCATCTTTCTTTAATGTTCTTGAAGGTTTCAAGTCCGTCCATCTCCGGCATCATGTGATCTAACAAGATTAAATCGTACTGATGTGACATTGCATCGGCGATTGCGTCCTTGCCGGAACTCACCGATTTGACGTTGACACCGTACTTTGAGAGCATCTTGCCAATCAAGGTTAAATTGAGAACGGTATCGTCAACGGCAAGCACATTAAGTCCTGAAATGTTCTGATTTTCTTTATTGTCGTTTCCTTTGGACTGTTTGGGAGCCACGCCGTTTGGCTGACGTATGATCATGGTAAAGACGGAACCTTCACCGGGAATGGAACTTACGTGTATGCTGCCTCCCATTTCATCCAAAAGGGATTTGGTAATGGCAAGCCCCAGACCTGTTCCCTCAATGCCGCGGTTATGACCTTCGTCAAGACGCTGGAAGGGAGTAAAAAGCTTGGGGACAAGGTCATCCGAAATGCCCTTTCCGGTGTCGGTGACGCAGAATATAAGCTCGTTTACAGGTGCGCCGTTTTCATATACTAAGGAAGAAGCGGCGCTTAACGCAACCGTACCTCTCTCGGTATATTTGACGGCATTTGTAAGAAGATTTAAGAGACATTGCTTTATCCTGATGCTGTCTCCGTAGAGGTAATCCGGAAGATTGTCCGTTAAATCCAACTGATACTCAAGACCCTTCTCCTCACAGCGAAGTTTGATGTCATGACTGATTTCGTCGATCATCTTCTTCAGACTGTAGTTTTCCTTTATGATATCAAGCTTGCCGGCTTCTATTTTGGAATAGTCCAGGATGTCGTTTATGACAGTTGTAAGGGTACTTCCTGCCTGCTCGATATTGTCCGAATATTCGTGGATGAGTTTGACATCGTCGGTGCCTTTTATCAGATTGTTGAAGCCTAAGACTATCCCCAAAGGGCTCCTGATTTCGTGCGACATATTTGCAAGAAAGTTTTTTTGCATGCGATTGGAACGTTTAAGATCGTTCTGAACGCGAACCACTTTTTCATTTTCCCGTATATATTCGTTCTTTTGGTAAATGGTCAGAAAAGCTATCCATATGGAAACGGTACTTCCGAGCGCAATGCTTGCAATGTAGTGCTGAAAATCGGTCATGGGGTAGCCGGAAAAACGCTCAGGAAAAGCATTCATCAGAATATATATAACCGTTATCGTGCACATCGCCAGGATGACGTAGATTTTTTGCTTTATTCCTCTGACGGTACTTGAATAAAGGATGATTTCAATTATAAAGAGGGCATTTGCGGATGAAGCATTTCCACCGGAAAAATACCAGAAAATCGGAACGGCAATAAAAGTAAGTATCAGAAAGGATTCTTTTAAGAATTTGGATCCGGGATGATTGTGAAGTGCCAGTACAAAGAACACGAGATATATAAAAAGAAGCAAATACGCAAGAGCGGGAAGAAAAAGCTTCAATGCAAGAAAAGCGCTTCCGCAAATGACGCACCAAATCATTTCGCATCCTATATAGGTGTAAAACATACGAAGCTCGATTTCGGGCATTTTTCTTGAAAAGATACTTTTGAAAATATTTGTTTTTTCTTCCATGGGCCTTGTCCTTTATGGATTTGAATTCTGCCCCACAATTATAACACACAAAAGCTAAATTATTAACATAATGAAAAAGGACGACTGAAAAGTCGTCCTAAGGATTAAGCGCGAGACGGGGATCGAACCCGCGACCCCCACCTTGGCAAGGTGGTGCTCCACCGCTGAGCCACTCGCGCATTGATGTGTGTCACACAACAAAACATATATTACACGAGAAGGCTTCTCTTGTCAATGTTTTTTTTGAAAAAATTTTCACGAATTATCTTAAAAGATAAAGGGAAAAATAACTTAATTTTTTAGCAAACTAAAGTATGTTTTGAAAAAAGAAAGAAAATTATTCCTCTTGTCAGAACTAAAAAAATGATATAGACTAAAAGAGTGAAAATTAAATTACATGCAGGACTTGGCTTGCCGCAGACGGGGTAAGCTTTCGTGAGGGTGATGTACATGGGTGAAGTCGCAGTAGAAAGATTCGGAGCAGGAAAGTTTGTGCTGCTCGTTGAAGACAACGAGATAAACGCGGAAATTGCCATGCTTCAGCTAAAGGAAATGGGGTTTGAAGTCGATTGGGTCGTAAACGGAGCCAGAGCCGTTGAGAATTTCGGAAATTCCGAACCGTTCCATTATGATCTTGTGGTAATGGATATTATGATGCCGGTCATGGACGGGCTTGAGGCTACGCGCATTATCAGAAATTTGGGAAGGCCGGACACCGAAAAAGTTCCGATAATTGCAATTACGGCAAATGCTTTTCCGGAGGATACAAAGGCCTCTCTTGACAGCGGTGCCAGCAAAGTTATTACAAAGCCTTACAGCAGGCGTTTCTTCGAGGACACTATAAGAGAACTTCTTCAGGATTAAAGATTAAAAGGGTACCAATGGTACCCTTAATTTTACTGTATAGGAACTTTGTTCCTATACAGTAAAATGCTCCGCGTGGATGCGTACTCGCGATAGGTAAATGTCGCTAACGCGACCGCGCGAGACACCGAAATTTCGCAAGCGAAATTTTTATTACATACAGGTAGGTAATATTATGATTCTTCAATTTGTGGGAGCCGACCATCAGGTTACCGGAAGTGCCCATTACGTAGAGGTTTCCGGTAAGAGAATGCTTGTCGATTACGGAATGGAGCAGGGCGGAATAGCATACGAGAGTAAGGGCCTTCCGTGCAATGAGGCGGATATAGATTATGTGATACTGACGCATGCGCATGTCGATCACTCCGGAATGCTGCCAAAGCTTTACGCAAGAGGCTTTAGGGGACAGATTTTTGCCACAAAGGCGACCTGCGATCTTTGCTCGATAATGTTAAGAGACTGCGCACACATTCAGATTCAGGAAGCGGAGTGGAAGAACAGGAAAAAGAAACGCGGTGCCGATTATGACGATGTCGAGCCTGTTTACACCATGGAAGATGCGGACGGCGCGATTAAGTGCCTTGTTCCGTGCAGATACGGCGAGCTTATAAAGCTCTTTGACGGAATTGAAATCAGATTTACCGATGTCGGACATTTGCTTGGGTCGGCAAGTATTGAAATGTTTTTAAACGAAGACGGGGTGCACAAAAAACTTGTTTTTTCCGGCGACATAGGCAACAAGAATCAGCCGCTTATAAAGGACCCCGAATATACCAAGTCGGCAGACTACGTGGTGATGGAGTCGACTTACGGCGACAGACTTCACGAAAAAGGTGAGGTTAATTCGATTACCGATTTGGCGGCAGTCATTCAAAGGACACTGGACCGCGGAGGTAACGTCATCATTCCGTCGTTTGCAGTCGGACGTACACAGGAGCTTCTTTATTTTATAAAGCTTATCAAGGAAAAAGAAATGGTCAAGTACCATGATTTTCCCGTCTATATGGATTCACCGCTTGCGGTTGACGCAACGGAAATCTTTCAGAAAAATATTTATGACTGCTTTGACGACGAAGCAATGAGACTTGTCAGGGAAGGAAAGAATCCGCTGACATTTCCGGGACTCAGGCTTGCGGTTACTAGCGAGGAATCGAAAGCGATAAACTTCGATGAGGAGCCGAAGGTCATTATTTCCGCTTCCGGCATGTGCGAAGCAGGGCGCATCAGACACCATTTAAAGCACAACCTGTGGCGCCCGGAATGTACTGTTCTTTTTGTGGGATACCAGGCAGTGGGAACTTTGGGACGCACGCTTATCGAGGGCGCGACCTCCGTTAAACTCTTCGGCGAGGAAATTTCGGTAAGGGCCGAAATAGACAAACTTCCGGGGCTGTCCGGACACGCAGACAAAGACGGTCTTATAGAATGGCTTTCAAATTTCAGCGAGAAGCCGGACAGGGTTTTTGTGGTCCATGGCGACGATATGGCATGTGAGGCTTTCACGGACTATGTTAACAGGGAAATGAAGATAAAAGCCTACGCACCGTTCAGCGGTACGGTATTTGACCTTGCAAAGAACGAATTTGCTTACGAAGCAGCACCCGAGAAAAAGAAAAAGAAAATTTTTACTTTTTCGGAAGCTTTCCAAAGACTTCTTGCGGCAGGTCAGCGCCTGATGAACGTTATTCAGAAAAATTCGGGACTCTCAAACAAGGATATGGCCAGGTTTACGAGCCAGGTAAACGAACTGTCGGACAAATGGGATATGTAGAACTTGGGGTTGAAATCGTTCCGATTGCGGAGTATACGCGCCTTACGCAATGTCTTATTTATGATAAAAGGTCTTCCGGTATCGGAAGACTCACACCAAGTGAGATTGAGTCAGCAACATATACCCTGCACACAATTGAAGATTTTGACAAAGAAAAAGGACTTCGAAATCGAAGTCCTTTTTTGTACTTTGCAGGATAATTCCCCACACTTAAATCAAATAACTCTTTGCTCATCCTAAATAATGAAAAGCTTATAATAAGCAAAACAATATATTAAAGAAAAGGCACTTAGTGTAGCTGATTAAGAGTGTATAAGATGTAGTACTAATCTTATAACTTGGTTACGTTTACTGCCTGAGGTCCCTTAGCACCATCAACAACGTCGAATTCAACTGCTGCGCCTTCTTCAAGAGACTTAAAACCATCGGTATTAATTCCTGAGAAGTGTACGAATACGTCCTTGCCGGACTCGTCGCTGATAAAGCCATAACCTTTCTGGTTGTTGAACCACTTTACTGTACCTTTGTTCATTACAGATACCTCCACTTAATAAATACGTTGCCCTCGCAACAAGAAAAGAGTATCACAAAGCCCCGAAAAAGTAAAGAAAAGTCTCAAATTTGCTAAAAGATTTTCTTTCTGTTAAAATGGTCAGGTATTATTGCATTTAGGGCTTATTATGGCAAAGAAAAAAAGAAGGATAAAAAAACATTATACTATTGCCGTAACCAGCGATAATTCGGTTGAAAAGACCAAATATTATCGCTCAAGGTTTAATATTTTCAAGGTTTCGACCCTTACGACGGTTTTGATTGTTATCATAGGAGTGTGCCTGACGGCCTTTGAATTCCATGAGATCAATCAGATGAATTCAAAGTTAAAGGAGTTAAAGGACATCATTTCCGAACAGGACGAAATGATTACGGAACTTGAGAATGATAAGGCAGAGCTTACCAGTCGTAACGAAATTTTGGACAACACGATTGCGATGACTTTGGAAGAGCAGGAGAAGGCTCAGGAAGAAGACGATAAAAAACATCTTCCGACAGGTTTTCCTCTGACGGGATCCGCAAAGGTTGTGGATATTTCGGTTATGGATGAACCGGAAGAAGAACTTGCGGGCCATTTCAATTATGATGTCGGGGATGCCTACACGACGGAACCCGAAAAAGCGGTTGAGGAAAATCCCATTGCCGTTTTTGAAATGTCGACGATATCGGATGTCGTGGCGACTGCCACGGGTACGGTTATTGCGGTGAGCGAGGACGATATTTTTACAAGGCGTGTCACGATTGACCACGGAAACGGCTATGTCACCATCTATCGTAACAATCAGGATGCCAAGGTAAGCGTGGGAGATGAGGTAGTTAAAGGAACCATTTTGTTCGTAGGCGGAGATTCAAACATATATCTCGGATATCAGATTACCTACGAAGGCGAGTATATAGATCCCTTTGATATCATTTCAATCGAAGGTTAAGGAGGAAACATGGGAAAGAAGAGAGACGAATACGTATTAAACAGAGTAAACAGTGTCATCGGAAAAGGAACTGTTTTTGAAGGAATAATTTCCACTAAGGAAACCTTACGTGTTGACGGACTCGTAAAGGGAACCATTAATTCCGAAGGAACGCTTGTAATCGGCAACGGCGGCAAGGTTGAAGGAACCATCAATACCGTAAATGTTTTGGTGGGCGGAAATGTTGAAGGCGAAATCTTTGCGTCAAACAAGGTTGAAGCAAATCCTACCGGACGGATCATGGGAAGCATCCACACAAAGAATCTGATCGTCGATGAAAAGGCAATTTTTCAGGGAACCTGCGAGATGCTGCCTGAAAACGGCGAAGAAACGGACACAGAAGAAATTAAAGAGCAGCAAATGTGAATTCGCAACGCCAATTCACATTAACGCCAAAAGACCTGCCAACCGGCAGGTCTTTTTTGCTATATAGGAAATTGCTCCGCGTGGGAGAGCCAAGTCCCTCTCAG
>CAVJJQ010000114.1:0-8168 GCA_963649755.1 bacterium
CTACCGTTATGGTAGCACCTCGTCTCTTGTGAGACTCCTTTACAATATCAAATTAGCTTCTCATTTGCAATGCATTATTCGAACTTATTTTCGAATGCTCGTCAACTTTTATCTGACTTCTCTTGAGGTTATCAGGCGCCGGTAATTGTAAGGTTATGTAAAGTTTTTGTAAAAGTACCTGACACCTTTTATGTGCAGTTGGCAGAAAAAACCTGGGACGAGCAACGTATCGTCCCGGGTTTCACTGTTTACTTTGTACTTTGGTCAGCCTTCACATCATTGAATACGACCTTGTTCACCACAAAGAACACCACCATGGATACACCGCCGTTGAGGACTGTCGTGATGATGTTATACAGCCAAGGTTCCACGAAGTGACCGGCAACCGCTGCCCAGATGCAGTTGATGGAGTTGACTACACAGGTCACCACACAGAACGCCAACAGATACCACATTCCCTGATACAGGATATTTCCCTTGGAACAGAACACCCAATTTTTCTGGATGAAGAAATTGATAAACTCACCGATGACCATAGCGACCATGTAAGCAGTGAAATATGCGATACCACCCTGCTCTGCGCCATAACCAATGATGTACCACTTGAATTGGATTCCAAACAGTTCCAGATCGATTCCAGGGAAACCGAAGTCCCGGCTGCCCAAGAAAGCGAATACGGCAGGCAGGAATGTCAGCAGCAGGTACTTGAATACCGTGATCAGGTTGCTGACCAGAACGAACAGACCGCCCTCCCGGATCCACTGGGCCAGTTTGGGATGGTCAGCCACCCACTTTTTAATTGCGTCCATTTACTTCCCCTCCAGTTTATTGGTGAACTTTCTGCTTGTGCTGAGATTCCGGAAGGAATCCACAATCAGTCTGCCAAGGCCACGCCAGAAATGACCGTTGACCAGAAATACGATATCATCCACCATCTTATCCGATACCATCCCGCCTGCCATCTTGCCAATAGCCCGGAAGGGCATATTGTAGATGAACAGGATATTCAGGTCAGGCTTGCCCTTGGCTTCGGCTTTTTCTTTCAGTTTCGTCAGCACCTTGTAGACGAATCGGGCTGGTGCCGACTTTGCATAATACAGCTGGCAGATGGCATCGTTCCGGGTCAGTTCACCGCTCCAGCTTCCGTCGGGGATGGGACGGCCCAAAAGGGCAGCATATTCTTCGTCCTGCACATTTTCAATGCGTCCGGTCTGATAGCTTGGAAGGTCTCCATAGGGCTTAGTCGCATCGGTGCCTTCCACCCAGATGGTTTCCGTCAGCTGAACATCCGAAGCATTGGACGCTATGCAGATAACATAATTGGCAGATTCAATTTCCCAACGATCCGTTTTGACATTGAAATACCGGAAGGCCTTGTCATCCAACGGGATCGTGACCTGCTTCGACTCACCAGCTTTCAGAAACACCTTGGCAAACCCTTTCAATTCCGTTTCCTTATCAAATCAGTCTCTGTGTACTGGACAAGTTTCCTTCTTGGATATCGTCGCATGTGACTCCCTTCCCTCCAGTATTTATTTGATTCTTCAAATGCTGTGGCTAGCAGCTTATTTGGCAGGATTCCCACCTGCCGGATTACTTGCCCTTCGCTGGGCGCACTGCCTGACAACTTTTATGCACTTAACATTTTTCACCGCTAAATCATGGCAATAAGCCCTGCTATCAGACAGCACGGCAGACCGATTAACATTCCCATGCACGAGCCCTTGATATGGAACATATAGTCGTGATAGGCATCGGTTAAATCTTCGGTTCCCGGAATGATACATCTTTTTGAGTGGCAGAACCACAGACAGTCAAGGACAAGCGCGTCATACCAGTCGACGATAGTCCAAATGAGATATGATACTCCAAAGCCCGAAAGGAACGTCGTACAGCCGTTTACATAGCGGACAATCAGCCCCATCAGCAGACCTACAATAATCATCGCGGGCCATTTCTTTTTGATTTTCTGTATCCGAGGAAGGGGTTTATCGTCGAGGACCATTCCGAGGTCGATAAGTCTTTGTACAATTTCGGGCGGATAGTTCAGCTTTGCAAGTTCGAGGTGCTTCATTATATTTTTGACCAGTGCAAAACAGCACAAAGTAAGAATCAAGCAGATGACGACTGCCTCAATGATAAATGCAAGCATGATTACCCTCCGTTAAAGCAGTGACACAATCAGTGCCGAAAGTGCCGCGATTGCCACAAAAAGCGGAACACCGCGCACAAACGATCCGATGTGCTTCTGCGGATTCTGATAGGCCTCTTTTTCGGGAATGAACGAAAATCTGATGCGCTTAGTGTTGCGCCACCAGAGCAGGTCGATAATCAGCAGGTAGAACAGACCGAACCCCTCGCCGAGGATGAGAAAATACCAAAACGCGGACAGATATCCGTCAAAGGCGAGAATGTTCTTGAAGATTAGTCCGATTACAGATTTCCTCTCCATTCTGAGATTGCCTGCTTCATACGACGGTCGATATCCTTGCGGGTAACCTTGCATTCATTCGGATGCTCTCTTGCCGACAGAAACGCTCTGCCGATAAGAAAATCCGGGAAAAGGGGAATTATATCCTTGAGCATCGACTCCGGAAAAGCATAATGCGTGCCGTATTTATAAACCGGGGCGTCATATTCGCAGTTGTGTGCACGGCTTTTGAGCCGCCTGTCCATTCGGCGGATATAGCGCGCGGTTTGCCATAAGCAGTCGTCCTCACAGCCGATGAGCAGAAGTATGCCGTGGATATTTTCAACGGGAATCATGACCTCTTCAGTGAGCGGTGTTTTCGTTTCGGTATCGTCAAATACCTTTCTTGCACAAAGCATATTGCCCGAACCTTTGGTCTCGGTTTGCACGGTGTGCCAGTAGTCGGGATGCTGATAGGCATACGGCACATAGGGTATGGATGTGCCTTTCCATGTGAGCATGGATTCTCCCTCAATCGGCCACTCTCTGCAGCCGTCACGTTTGCCCTGCGTGAATCCCTGCAAAACATAATCACAGGGCTCAACGACTATTGTCAGTGTGATATCCGAAAATGTTGCGGCGGCGGTAAGCGCGGGAATCGTTGTGATGGACGCACCGAAAATGCCGATTTTGCGGTTGCCACGCTTTTTAAGCTCGGCAATTGCATCTTCTACTCTCTCGAGCGGAAAACTGTGATAACCTGCAACGCCTTTCTCCGGACCGAGAGGCAGTACGTTCACGCCCTGTTTCACGAGCCATTTTGAAACGCCCTTTGTAAGGGGAGTGCTTCCGCCACTGCCGAGCATAAGAATGATTGCCGCGTCGGAATTTTTACAGGTAATATAATTTCTTGTAATATCCATTAGTTTCTCCTTCATATCTTCGTTACATGGAAGTTACAGCAGTCATCACCGTTTGCAAGGGTTTTCGTGCGGTGGAGCTGCCCACCCTCGTTGCGGTAGTTACGCTCATCCATATTGCAAAGGCAGGGAACGAATTCAAAGCAGTTTTCACGTTTTCCGAGCTTGCAGATGCCGCACTCGGTGTAGGTGTTATAAAATTCGTCCATGCCCTTTTGATAGTCAAACTTCCAGTCAAGCTCGTATTTTGAGCTCTGGCTCGCCTTGCTTTCAATAACATGCTTATCCTGCACCTTGTCGGTAAACATAATGCATTTTTTATTCTTATGTGCTTTGACCATAAAGGGCGAGTCGAACACCGCCGTCACCATCTTGTCCACAATCTCGGGCGTAATTTTGTCGGGCTCCGCCTTGTGAAGTGAGAACACAAAGGCCGCAACATAAAGATTCGATTCAAGTGAACTTCCGCCGATATCGGGCGTGCGCAGGAGCATTGCTTTGAATTCCGTTTTGACCTTCTTTTTATATGCTTCCGCATCCATATTCGGATATACGCCCTTCAGTGTTTCAAGTACAGGCTTGAAGCACATCGTTTCAATTCCTTTTGCAAGAATTCCGTATTTCAGCATGATTGCTTTGCCTCTTTTCCTCTTATTTTCTGCCTGCCAGCAATGTTGACCCCGCCAGCATCAGACGCCTTGCTTCGGATTTTGACATAAATTTTCCGTCAGTTGTATTTTTCTCTGATTTTTTGAACATTGCGATTCATAAGATGCCGCCCGACGTTTCTGTAAAGGAACGCCTTAAGTGAGGACATCTGCTGGTGATGCTCTTTAAGCAGTTCATCGGGCGAATCGTATACTCCGAAGTCTTGCGTAATGCCTTCGCTCTGAATGTATGTGTTGTTTCGATTGAAATCTATTGCAGGATGTTTGAAATCGGATACAGCCACGCCGTAGCCGCAGAAGGGGCCGCCGCAATTGTCATATTTTGCTTGAAGTTTCTCAAGATATTCTCTGTCAAGAATAAATGCCTCAAGCTCATACCATTTGTTTTCCGAATACACCTCAACCCAGCTGTGAAAGATGTTCTGCGGTGCGGTCTTATATACAAGCCCCGTCATGGCACCCTTTTGCAGCTTCTTATCAATGGTAAATCCGTGAATCCGACACGGAATACCGCATGCCCGAAGCAAAGCCATAAACAGCGTGCCTTTGGTGTTGCACTGCCCGTAGCCGTCCTGCAGAACCTTTGAGGCAGGGATACTGTCATCGGTGTTATAGCCGAAGAGTATCTCGTCCCGAACGAAGTTATAAATTGAACGCGTGCGTTCAATTTCGCCCATATCCCGCCATTTTCTGCTTTCAATCATTTTTTGTATACTCTCGTCCGAAAAGTCGAGCATCAGGGTTCCTTTAAGATAGCAATCCATGCCCATATATCTTTTCTCCGATTTGTTTTTATCCCACGCCGAGCAGGTATCCGCTCTTTGCGTTCTCTTCTGTATCGTCCGATTCGTCATACGCGTCATAGGGTGCATTCGGGTCATGTACCTTCTTTTTATAGACAGAGCAAAGCTTATCTTTATGCCTAAAAGCAAATTCAAAGCTATCTGTCCAACCAGTGTGTCCCGTGAGAATTGCAGGTTTAAGTGAGCGGGAACGGAGCTTTTCTTCTAATCCCGCAAGCGACTTTACCGCGACCTTATTGTCCTCCGCAAGCGACGAGATAAAGCTGTATCCGCCGTCGGCACCGAACCAGATCGTGTCGCCCGTAAAGAGATATTTGTCGTCAACGAGATAGACCATATGTCCCCATGTATGTCCGGAAACCAGGAAGCACTCGACACGGATGCCGTCGATGTCCAGAACTTCGCCGTCTCGGAGCAGAATTTTTTCATTTGGAATCGTCACTTTCGGAAGCTTATATGTTCCGTGTAGTACCTTGCGCGATGCTTCTCCCGTCAGATAGCGGTTTTCGACTTCGCCGATATAGAGCTTTGCGTTCCTGAAAAGCCCCAAACTGTCTTCTTCCACGGCACCGATATGGTCGGTGTCCTGATGGGTAATGAGAATGTGAGAAATGCTCTTCGGGTCTATTCCGAGCCAGCCAATCTTTTCCGCAAGTCGGTCATAGTTATAACCCGCATCTATCATAAGAGTGGTACTGTCTTTACGGTAAAAGAAAATATTTGTGACCCACTCGCGCACGCAGGCGACATTTTCGTCTATCCAACCTGTGTTCAGCGGCTTGAAAATCTCCTTGCCACGATAGAATCTGCTCATCGCTTTTCTTTGAAATTCGGTAGCCTTCTTTGACATTTATATTTCTGCTTCCTTCCCGAAAATTATCAAATGAGAATCAACTCAAATCCAGTTAGCTGCCTCTAACCGCTCTGCTTTAGAAAAGCCGCTTTCTGCGGCTTTTCTGCGGTCATGCATATCAATATCTTCCTATTTTATAATTAAAATGCAGAGAAATCAAGATGGTAATGGCCTGTTTTTTTCTAAACGGATACTTTTTTGAGAAAAAATGTTCTCTCGAGAGAATTTCATTGGCTGTCGGTCGGTTTGGTCCCTTATTTGAGAAGTCCCGCTCCGAATTTATGGGAAAGGTACCCGTTTATTACTCGCTGATTATCTCTGCAGCTCGGTCAACACTTCGCTTACCTTTTTCCACGCTTCATCGGCTTTGCCGCAGGATACTTATCCGCAAACTCCAAATACAGAAGCTCCAGATCATCGTCATGGTTTTCGTCGGGCTCTTCATAATCCAGCTTCTTCAGCAAAACCCACTCAAACGAGTCGGGGTCGGAATTGTAGGCTGACTGCATTTCACGGTTCGGCCACGAGCCAAGCTTGAGCTGAAATGAGGTGCCGTTAAAATCAGCTTTGACATCCTTTGATTTGGCAATCCACATACTGTCTCCGCTTTTCCAGCAGACAATTCCCATATCGGGGCGGCGATTGGCATAGGCTTCCTTCAAAGCCTTTCTTTTCTCTTTGTCCATATCTTTTTTTACTCCATAAATTACAATTTTTCTAAAATTCCGACAGATTCGCGCGTTGTGTTTCTTAACCGCCGCACAATTCGATATCTGCGGACAAGTTACGGAAATATGGTGCGCCAGACACATGATTTCGTTGTATTAGCTCATAAACATCAAACCTTCACATTCGGATTCAAATACTGTCCGTGATTTTTCGTTTTGTTCCAGTATTGAATTGCAAATCTGGGGGCAGCGATGAAGGCATCCGAGGCACATAACGCACTTATCCTTTACCCAGACGGGTTTTCCGTCCGCCATTCGGATGGCATTCACCGGGCACTTTTTCTCGCACAGGCCGCAGCCTATGCAGCTTTCTTCTCGTTGCCTTGAGCGTCTGTTGCCATCTTCGGCATAATCCTTAATGTGATGTCAACCTTCATGTGTGCTCCTCCAAAAATCAAATATCAGGACCTGCAGGCGTGTATCCTTTCGGTAAAGGAATAGAAGGAAAAACACGCCGAGTGTTATTCCGCCTTAATATCCAGTGTTTCCAACTTCACAAGAACCTTCAGAATATTCCGCCCCATAGCTTCAACCGTGAGGGAAATATCCCCCGAGAGCCACCATTCGATAATCCCCGCCAATGCGGAGGTTTTGATTTGTATCCTGAACTCTGCTTCAAGCGTATCATCATCTGCCTGCGGTTTGGTATCCTGCGCAATGAGGCCTGCGATGATTGCTTTGAAGCGAGGCTGGAAATAAGGGTAGTTCTCCTCTTTGAAAAGAATACGGAACATATCCTTTTTTTCATAAAAGCAGGAAAGAACAGCAGTAAGGCTATGTTCTATACCGGAAAAATCCGGGCTGTGGGACAGCATTCCGGACTCGGCATACAAATCCTTCAGCAGTTCATCAATATACTCATCAAGCAGTGCATACTTGTCTGCAAAATGAAGGTAGAAAGTGGCACGGTTGATGTTTGCCAGATCTGCGATTTCGTTAATGCTGATCTTATCAAACGGTTCCTTTTTCAGCAGTGCTGTAAAGGCGTCCATAATAAATTGTCTTGTGCGGCGATAACGGCGGTCTGTCTTACCCATTTTGCGCTCCTCCAAAATAGACAGTATTGCAGATGTGTCGTGTATGCAACAGGAAGCGAAGATCAACGATTGAAGCAATACAGAACATCAACTATATTATAAGCAACACAGCAGCGATATGCAACATATGTCTATTATTTTGGAGGCTATAACATGAGTAAGATTTTAAGCGATATGCTGATCCGTCTGTCTGATGGGAAGAAGCCGGCATATGATCCGAACAGAGAACTGACATGGAACAGGAAATTTAATTCAAGCTCCTGGTTTGTAATCGGGCACTTTGAAGCAGAAGGGCACAAGCTGAACTATCTTTTCCATCAGATGGTCTGGCCGAGTCACGAGGGGCAGGTGATGAATTCCGTTCTCTCCGTGACAGATGAAACCACGGGGTATCATTATGGCGAAGATCATTTCTATCCGATGGATCAGGTAACAATAGCAGATGACCATTTCCTGATCAAAGAACCGACCGGCAGCATGGAAGGCGATCTGAAGCATATGGCAGTAAAGGCGGCAAATGACGGGATTATTCTTGACCTGAAGCTGGATTTCGAAGATGGTATTATTCTCAACGGCGGTTCCGGTCAGTTTGATCTTGCCGTTATCAAGGTGCACCAGTATTCAAAGCCAAAAGTACACCCGAGCGGCCGGTTGACGATTAACGGAAAAGTATATGAAATTTCGGGCGATGCGTGGTTCGACCGCCAGTGGCAGCAGACGCCGGGACCTGTAAGTGACGGAGACCTGCA
>CAVJJQ010000115.1:0-7967 GCA_963649755.1 bacterium
GCGCCCTCTCCGTCCTCGCTTCGCTCGGCCACCTCTCCCAAAGGGAGAGGCAAGAGTTAGGTGCAGCCTCTTGGCTCTCCCACGCGGAGCAATTTCCCATATAGTAAAAAACCGCCCCTGCAAAATGCAAGGGCGGTTAATATTTTATTCAGTTTTTAAACAAAACCGTGCTCACGGTTATAAGCTCCGCAGATAAGGTTTGAATTCTTAATAAGAATATGCATTGCTACGAATGCACCGATTCCGCAGATGAAGCTTCCGAAGATAAGCCATAAAAGAACTGTTGTACCATTTTCCTGAATAGTTAACTGATATTTGGAGCCCGCAAGCTGAAGTCTGTTTCCGAGCTTGTAATACCATACCCATGCATAAATTCCGCATGTTATAATCGAAAGAAGAATGAAAGCTACAAGTCCGGAAGTTTCCTGTCCGTCACCTTCGCAAGCAATATTAACATCATGTGCAAGCTTGTAAATAAAGTAGTAGCTGTAAATACCACAGGTAATGATACTTAAAATGATATAAGAAGCAAGACCTCTGTTATCATTTAATCTCTCCCCCGGATCGCTGTTTCCGTTAAAGTCACTCTTAATCTCTCCTACGGCATCCTTTAACTGGTCCTCTGCCTCGTTGAAGTAGGTCTTTGCCTGACCCCCTACATTATTTGCAAAATCATTTACCTTTGAAGAAAAATCTTCATTTCCGCACTTAGCTCCGCAATTGGGGCAAACCTTCGCCGTGTCATCAACCTGAGCTCCGCAATTTGGACAAAACATAGAAAATCCCTCCTATTTATGTATTGAATAGTCTGATAATCCGAAAGACAATACCTTCCTGTGGTCTGAAAACAACCACCGTATCGTCATTCGAAATTAATCTGTACATATAAACTATACAGAATAAACCGACAATTGTATATATTAAAAATTTATAAATTGAAGGCTTCATCCTGTTCTTTTTATACAAAATAACGAGAAATATCGGCGGAATCCAAAATAAAGGATGATAATGAAAGGCTTCTTGAAAATCCAGATGCAATAATGAAAGATATGCCCTTGTCATTCCACAGCCCGCACAGGAAATTCCGGTTATGAATTTAATCGGACACCCGATTCCCGTGACAAAGAAAACTGCATAAAGAGTAACCACCGCAAGTATTGCAGGAAGAGCCTTAATAATATTCTCTTTGAAAATCCTTTTATTCATCAAAATACTCCTGTATACTTGTTCGCAGATATTGTAAGATATTTATTGAAAAAACAAAAGATAGCTATTTTCAAATGATAGGAGCATTACATTCATGTTATCAGTGATTGAAACTGTAAACAACGCGGTATCTTTTCTAACGAGGCAGGACTCGGAACCGGATCCATTGCTCATGCCTGTGCAGATACAGACATGCCTGTAAAGCAGGGATTCTTCGGTATCTTTGAAGTCTTTATATGTTATAATCATTTTGCTTAACTTATTTCAATGACTTACGAGATTGATTATGAGGAATAGATTTTTAAAATCCTTACTTTTATTTATACTTTTATTTTTACTGCCATCCATAAATACCTATGCGGTTGCCGACATGGAAAGCTACAGACTGATTACGCCAAAGTCAGACACGATAGATAACTGGCCCGTCGGTCCCGTGACAAGCTGTTATTCCGCTGTTTTAATCGATGCCGATTCCGGTACCGTTCTTTATGAGAAAAACGCTCACGAAAAGATGTATCCCGCCAGCACCACAAAACTTTTGACCTGTCTGCTTGCAATGGAAAAAGAAGGCGTGAACTTAAATGATATGGTGGACTTTTCGTATGAAGCGGTAATGTCTCTGCCGAGTGATGCTTCCAATATGGGAATGGACGTCGGAGAGGCTATGACGCTTGAAGACTGCATTTACGGTATCTTGGTTCTTTCCGCAAACGAGGTTTCAAATGCCGTTGCGGAATACGTAAGCGGCGATATTGATACCTTCGTCGATTTGATGAATGAGCGGGCAAAAGAACTCGGATGCAATGATACCCACTTTAACAATGCTCACGGATATACGGACTCTGAACATTACACGACAGCTTACGACCTGTCCCTGATTGCTCGTGAGTTTTTCAAAAACGATTTTCTGGCGAAAGCTTCAAGAACACCCGTCTATCATTGGTATGCTACCGATACCCAACCCGATGATATTTATCTTGGATCGTCCAATTATTTCATGCGCGGTATTAAAGACTGCGAAGGCTTAGTCGGTTCAAAAACCGGATATACCGATGAATCACGAAACTGTCTCGTGACCTGCGCAGAAAGAAACGGAATGAGACTCATTGCAGTCGTCATGAAAGAAGAAACCCCTTATCAGTATGACGACACAAACTCATTGCTTGATTACGGATTTTCAAACTTTGAAAAGATTAAAGTAAAGGACTACGATTCAAAGTATACAATAACAGATGAATCTTTCTTTCATTCGGCATCGGCCGTTTTCGGTAATTCGGGAAATCTCTTAAGCATGGATGACGATTCTTATATCATCATTCCGAAGACCATTTCCTTTGATGATTTAACCTCGAAACTTGTTTTAAATGATGAGGAAAATTCGGATATTCTGGCAACGGTCTACTATAGCTATGAAGGTGTTTCTTTGGGACAGGCAAACATCATGATTTTAAATAATGATACGGATGCTTCGATGTTTGACGAAGAAACCGCCGAAGTCGCAAAAGAGGAACCGACGTTTATTTTTGTAAATTACTTAATTTACACGGTAATCGGCGTATTTATATTTATCTTGGGAGTTACTTTACTGAGAAAACTTTTTAAGGACTTTCACATTTCAGAAAAGCGAAGCGCGAGGAAGCATTGGAAGAAGAGAGGTTATTTTGTTAAGAGAAATTTCTTTTCAAAAAAATAATTGAATTTTACAGAATTTAAAAATCCCGGAACTTTCGTTCCGGGATTTTTTTCAAATAATTATTCTTCTGAATCCGAGGGTTCTTCATCCCTAATCGATTCGTCAAGTCCGAGTCCGAGTCTTACCTTTGCAATCTTTGCAATCTTGACTCCGTCTCTTAATTCCATGAGCTTCACACCCTGAGTAATACGGCTTAACTCTCTTAATTCGTTCATACGAATCTGAATGATTGTACCCTTTGTGGTAATCATCATGATTTCGTGTTCATCGGTAACTGCTTTAACACCGACAATCTTACCTGTTTTTTCCGTGAGGTTGTAGCAACGAAGACCCTTTCCTCCTCTGTGCTGCAAACGGAAATCGTTAAGGTTTGTACGTTTACCCATACCGTTTTCCGTAACAAACAACAGCGAGTCACCCTGATGATCTAACTGCATTCCGATTACTTCGTCGCCGTCTGCCAAATCAATACCCTTAACTCCAATTGACACACGACCAAGAGACCTTGCTTCGTCTACATTGAACTCGATACACATGCCGTTCTTTGTAACAATGAATACTTTATCATTGTCAGATGTAGTCTTAACCTCAACAAGCCTGTCATCGTCTCTTAAGCTGATTGCATTAAGTCCGGTCTTTCTGATATTTACATATTCCTTTAACGGCGTCTTCTTTATAATACCGTTCTTTGTAACAAAGAACAGGCACTTATCATTGTCAAAGCTGTCAATAGGGATAATCGCGTTAACCTTTTCACCGGGAGATAACTGAAGGAGGTTTACCATTGCGGTTCCTCTTGCGATTCTGCTTCCCTCCGGTATCTCGTATACCTTCAGTCTGAATGCCCTGCCGAGATTTGTAAGGAACAGAATATATCCGTGTGTATTGGTCATGAGCAAATCACGTATGAAATCCTCATCAATAGGCTTAACACCGGTTATTCCGACACCGCCTCTGCTCTGGGCTTTAAAGTTTTCAACCGTCATACGCTTTATGTAGCCCAAGTTGGTACAAGCAATTACGACGTTTTCATTTGGAATCAGATCTTCATCTACGATTTCCGAATCATCCTGTCCGATTATAGAACGCCTGTCGTCACCGTATTTGTCGGAGATTTCCTGAATTTCTGTCTTAATAACTCCGAGCAGGAGCTTTTCATCCGAAAGTATTGCCTTTAATTCTCCTATAAGTTTAACCAATTCTTCATGTTCGGCCGTTAACTTTTCACGTTCCAAACCTGTAAGAGCACGAAGCCTCATATCGACAATAGCCTGAGCCTGAGCATCAGTAAACTCGAAACGCTTTTGGAGATTTTCTTTTGCGGCCTGAGTATTTTCACTTGCTCTTATAATACTGATGACTTCATCAATAAAATCAAGTGCCTTCAGTAAGCCTTGTAAAATGTGGTCTCTTTCCTCGGCCTTGTTAAGCTCATACCTTGTACGCCTTGTGACAACCTCTTCCTGATGCTTTAAATAATATTTGAGCATGTCAAGAAGGTTTAAAATCTTAGGCTCGTTGTTTACCAGGGCAAGCATGATGACGCCGAAAGAATCTTGAAGCTGGGTATGCTTGTAAAGCTTATTAAGAACGACATTTGCATTGACATCCCTGCGAAGCTCTATGACAATCCTCATTCCTTCGCGGTTTGATTCATCTCTTAAATCTACGATTCCGTCGATTCTCTTTTCTTTGACAAGCTCGGCTATTTTTTCGATAAGCTTTGCCTTATTTACAAGGTACGGAAGCTCCGTAACTATTATACGTGACTTTCCGTTCGGCATTTCCTCAATGTCGGTAATCGCACGAACCTTTATCTTGCCGCGTCCCGTTCTGTAAGCTTCCTCACATCCTTTAGTACCCATTATCATGGCACCGGTAGGAAAATCGGGCGCTTTTACTATTTCCAGAACTTCTTCAATTTCAGTATCTCTGTCTTCTTCGATACGATTGTCTATTATCTTGACAACGGCCTTTATTACCTCACGAAGATTGTGAGGCGGAATGTTTGTGGCCATACCTACCGCAATACCGGTAGTTCCGTTTACCAAAAGGTTAGGATAACGGCTTGGAAGAACTGTGGGTTCTTTTTCCGTTTCATCAAAGTTAGGAGCAAAATCAACGGTATCTTTGTTTAAATCGGCAAGAAGCTCGGTGGAAATCTTTGAAAGTCTTGCTTCCGTGTAACGCATGGCTGCGGCTCCGTCGCCGTCAACCGATCCGAAGTTTCCGTGTCCGTCAATAAGGGGATACCTAAGTGACCATTCCTGTGCCATATAAACCAAGGCACCGTATATGGAGCTGTCACCGTGGGGGTGATATTTACCCATTGTATCGCCGACGATACGTGCACTTTTTCTGTGCGGCTTGTCAGGACCGTTATTCAATTCACTCATTGAAAAAAGAACACGTCTCTGAACGGGCTTTAATCCATCTCTTACATCCGGCAATGCTCTGGCGGCAATAACGCTCATCGCATAATCGATGTAAGAAGATTCCATTGTTTTCTTTAAATCAACCTCATGAATCTTATCAAAAATCTGATCGTCCATTTTGTCTCCCAAATATTTTTAAAATTAAATGTCCAAATTCTTTACAAATTTTGCATTTGCTTCAATAAAATCACGTCTCGGCTCAACCTTGTCTCCCATAAGGGTAGTAAAGGTCAAATCAAGTTCCGACTGCGAATCCTCATCCATATTTACACGAAGAAGAATTCTGTTTTTAGGATCCATGGTGGTGTCCCAAAGCTGGTCGGCATCCATTTCTCCAAGTCCTTTGTATCGCTGAATCTTATTGTTGTTGTCACGACCCACTTCATTTAATATGCTGTTCAATTCATCATCCGAATAAGCATACCAAACCTTGTTGTTTTTCTTTAACTGATAAAGAGGGGGCTGTGCCAAAAATACATGACCTTCCTTTATAAGTCCGGGCATAAATCTGTAAATAAAGGTTAAAAGAAGAGTTGCGATATGAGCACCGTCAACATCGGCATCGGTCATAAGAATAATTTTGTGATAACGAAGCTTTGTAATATCAAAGTCATCATGTATTCCGGTACCAAACGCGGTTATCATTGCCTTTATCTCGGCATTGTCGTAAATATGCTCAAGACGGGCTTTTTCTACATTTAAAATTTTACCTCTTAAAGGAAGAATTGCCTGAGTAGCCTTATCTCTTGCGCTCTTTGCGGATCCGCCTGCGGAATCTCCCTCGACTATATAAATTTCACAGTTTTTAGGATCTTTATCCGAACAGTCGGCAAGCTTTCCGGGAAGAGAACCGACATCCAAAGCGGTTTTTCTTCTCGTAATATCTCTTGCTTTTCTTGCTGCTTCTCTTGCACGTGCGGCAAGAATGGATTTATCGCAAATATTTTTACCGGTTGCGGGGTTCTGCTCGAGGAAAATAGTTAATTTTTCGGACAAAATATTGTCAACAGCCACTCTTGCTTCACTGTTTCCGAGCTTTTGTTTTGTCTGTCCTTCAAACTGGGGATCCTCAATCTTTACGGATACTATTGCCGTTAATCCTTCACGAATATCTTCGCCTGTAAGGTTACTTTCATTGTCCTTTAAAAGCTTATTTGCCCTTGCATAATCATTAAAGGTCTTTGTAAGAGCATTTCTGAAGCCCTGTAAATGAGTTCCGCCTTCGGGAGTGTTTATATTGTTAACATAGGTAAATACGGATTCATTGTAGGAATCATTGTGCTGCATGGCGATTTCCACATAAACTCCGTTTTTCTCACCTTCAAAATAAAGAACTTCCGGATATAATGCTTCTTTACTCTTATTAAGGTACTCTACGTATTCCTTTATGCCGCCTTCATAGCAAAAAGAAACTTCTTTTTTTTGCTCAGGCTCTTTTCCGACATCTTCAAATGCCCTGTTTATAAGCTTATTAAGCTGTTCTTCGGAATCTTCCTTTCCGATAGCAGCTTCTTTTGCTTCCTCTATCATACTGTCGGTGACTAATGACTTTGAATGTTCCAAAGAACGATCGTCTCTTAAGGAAATTCTTAATCCCTTGGTCAAAAAAGCCATTTCCCTTATTCTTGACTTGATGATGTCAAAATCAAAAATAGTCGTTTCGGTAAATATCTTTTTATCGGGTAAGAAGGTAACTCTTGTTCCCGTTTCACTCTCATCACAGGTTCCTATTTCTTTTAAAGGATAGCAAACTTTACCGCGTTCATACCTCTGTTTGTAAACCTTGCCTCCCTGCTTGATGGTAACTTCAAGCCACTCCGAAAGTGCATTTACAACGGACGCACCTACACCGTGAAGTCCGCCGGATACCTTGTATCCTCCACCGCCGAATTTACCGCCGGCATGTAAAATTGTAAAAACAACCTCTACAGCAGGAATTCCCGCTTTATGATTGATACCTACGGGTATTCCTCGTCCGTTATCCGTTACGGTTATTGAATTATCATCATTTATAACAACTTCTATATGATTACAGTAACCTGCCAAAGCCTCATCTATGGAATTATCCACTATCTCATAAACAAGATGATGAAGACCTCTGCTTGCCGTAGTACCTATATACATGCCGGGACGTTTTCTTACAGCTTCCAAACCTTCAAGTATCTGTATTTGATCGGCTCCGTATTCATTTTCTGGTTTATTTTTAAGGTCCTTTGACATGATTCCTCCTAATTATGAATCTATGATTGTTCCTTTTTTTACTCTTATAATTTTATTTATCTTGAAATTATTATTTACAAAATCATCCAAACCGGTACAGGTAATGATTGTTTGTATATCACCGATGGTATTCAATAAATAATTTTGTCTTTCACTGTCCAACTCCGAAAGAACATCATCCAATAACAAAACAGGGGTATGACCGGTTTTTAATTTTATAATTTCTATTTCGGAAAGTTTTAAAGACAGAGCAGCAGTTCTTTGCTGTCCCTGAGAACCGTATTTTCTGATATCTATTCCATTAATTAAAAATGAAATATCATCTCTTTGAGGACCTACAGAAGTATTTTTGTTTTTTATATCCTTAATCTGATTTTTTTTAAGGTTTAATCTTAAACTCTTTTCATCTGTAT
>CAVJJQ010000116.1:0-7925 GCA_963649755.1 bacterium
CTGTTCCTGTTGGAAAAATCTTGAGATTCATTTTTTTTACAACATTTTCAGTTACTCCCAATCCAGACAGTGATCTGTTAAAATATTGTCCTTCTTTATCTTCAATTCGGCACCATGGTATATTGCCATCAAATGTTTTGGGCCTGTCACGCATTGGAACAATAATATCAGAACAAACATACTTAAGTTTTTTGTATTCCACTCCATCTGGGCATAGCTCTTGTATTAATTCATCTAACTTGCTCATGCGCCCACCTCAATCTCAGCGATAATCTTATCTATCTCATCACGAAGTATCTGTTCACGAGCAACGATCTCCTTAATCTCACCATTCAGCTTGCCGATGTCGATTTTCTCTCTATTGTCCTCAGCTTCTACATACGTGGAGACGGAGAGATTGTAATCGTTCTTGACCACCTCCTCGTAGCTGGCGAGATGTGTGAAGTGCTCAACATCTTCCCTTTTGGTAAAAGTATCTACGATACGATTAATGTTATCTGGTGTCAATTTATTGTTGTTTGTAACCTTAAGACATTCATTTGTTGCGTCGATAAACATCGTCTTGTTATCTACTTTATTCTTCTTCATCACCATAATGCAGGTGGCGATTGAAGTTCCAAAGAATAGATTACTCGGCAGCTGAATTACGCAATCAACATAGTTATTATCAATCAAATATTTTCTTATCTTCTGCTCTGCGCCGCTACGATACATAATGCCAGGGAAGCATACAATTGCTGCTGTTCCATTGGATGCCAGCCATGAAAGACTATGCATAATAAATGCCATATCAGCTTTGCTCTTCGGCGCAAGCACACCTGCAGGAGAAAAACGAGAATCATTGATGAGTAACGGGTTATCATCGCCGGCCCACTTAATTGAATATGGTGGATTTGAAACGATCAGCTCAAAGGGCTCATCGTCCCAATGCTGAGGATTCGTCAGTGTATCCTCACATTCCACATCAAATTTATCGAACCCTATGTCATGAAGGAACATATTGATTCGACAAAGGTTATATGTAGTAATATTAATCTCCTGACCGAAGAAGCCAGTCGTAACCGCGTCCTTACCTAAAATTTTCACAGCCTTCAGCAGAAGGGAGCCAGACCCACATGCCGGATCATAAACTTTGTTAATGGTCTTTTTTCCAACAGTGCCAAGACGCGTGAGGAGCTCAGAAACATCGGCCGGAGTAAAGAACTCACCGCCAGACTTACCTGCATTACTGGCATACATGGTCATCAGGTATTCGTATGCATCGCCAAAGGCATCAATATCATGGTCCTTAACAGAGCCAAGATTCATAGCCGCAATACCGTCAAGTAGCTTGGCAAGACGCTCATTTCTTTTAGCAACGGTGCTTCCCAGTTTATTACTGTTTACATCGAAATCATCAAACAAACCTGCAAAGCTGTTTTCAGAATCGCTACCCTGGGCAGATTCTTCAATATGAGCAAATACTTTTTCCAAAGTCTCGTTCAGATTTTCATCAGCGGTTGCTCTTGCTCTAACATTACAGAAAAGCTCACTCGGTAGGATGAAGAATCCCTTTTCCTGGACCAAATCCTCACGAGCAGCTTCAGCCTCTTTATCGCTCATGCGAGCATAATCGAAAGTCTTATCGCCAGCTTCCCATTCGCCTTCATTAACATATGCTGTAAGATTTTCAGAAATATAGCGATAGAACATTGTGCCAAGCACATAGTTTTTAAAGTCCCATCCGTCTACGGCGCCGCGGAGCTCGTCTGCGATCGCCCATATTGCGCGATGCAATTCCTCGCGTTCTTGTTCTTTCTTTGTATCAATCATTCTTGCACCTCCGTCGAATTCTCTTTATCTGCATTGGCGCTTTCGCCGCTTTCAATCCACGCGTCTACTTCAGAAATTCGAAATTTATATTGCCGACCCAGCTTGTGGAAAGGTATAGTCTCCTTTTTTATCCATGCTCTGATAGTATCTTTACTAACGCCTAGATGCTTTGATATTTCGTCAAGACTATACCACCTCTCAATATCGTCCATTTCATCGCTCCTTCTGTCCTATAAATTGGTACCCCTAAATAAGTCCGTTACTTTTGTGCTTTTCAACCAATTGCTTATAATAGTCTCCTACATGATCAAATAATTTTCGTAGTACTCCATCTTTATCGTATAACGCTTCTAGAAGTGATTGATATGTTTCTTCCTCATTTACAAATGCAGCTGTTTCGATCTCATATTCATGACCAAAACAAACAATTTTTCCTGCTTCATCCCGAATGCATGCACTAACATCATGCGTCTGTTCAAATGAAGCATCCTCAAATTCACTCTGCAAATTACATCTGAGCAAAAGCTTCTCTCCAGTTTCACCCGAGAAACAAGCATTTACTAACTCCCCAGTATAGGCCACTTTGGTGAGCTTCGGAAATTGCACGTTCTCTCCTTTAACTAAGACTCTTGCATAATCCCTTTCTTTTAAAATCTTATATATTACCGATAGCAGGACCGTTTTAGGCTCATTTATTGCCTTCACTTCTCCCATCATGCCCGCAGGCGGTTTGTATTTCTGAACCGCTTCTTCATCCAAGGTTACATACCTCAATGTTTGATATCCCGAAACTAGAAATTGCCGGAAAGCATCCTTTTCAGTTCTTTCTTTGAATAAACTTTCCAGGAAAGGAATAAACAGACAAACCTCCGTTTTTTCCTGAGCATGGTCATATAACATCTTAAAGGCTGTCCATTTTCCAAATGTGGCTGTTTCAACATTGAAAAGAGCTTTACCCATTGCCTTCGTCTCCGAAGGATCAGCCTGTGCATAATATTTTGCAAACATATATTCTTGAAAGCCAGGATCAACATAAAAAATGTCTAAATCTTCCTCGTACATCATGCACGCTGTAGCACATGCATCATGACGGAAATTATTAGGCGTCAGCTTCCTTGGGTTTTCCACTAGTTCCGTGCTTTTGAGCTCATTGAAATATTTGTCAAAAGTTGCCGTATCAAACTGAAAGACACCTTGTCTATAAGTTGTCCCACAGAATTCCCCGAAAACAGTTGTAAATTCGTCCGTTGAATTTACGCTACGATATATTCTCTCATAAGCAGTTTTATCCTTGTCGTGCTTAACCACAATGGTATCATAGGCGTCCTTGTAGAAAAGAAATCTATTCTTATAAAAAGTATTCAGCTGAGGATATCTTTTTATAATAAAGGTTAACATCATTGGATTAGATACAAATGCGCCATCTTTGTTGATGAATCCTTTATTTATACAATCAAGGATCCTTTCTTTTGCCCCGGGTTGGTCTCCAACGAGCTTGTTTATCAGTTCTTCTGACTGAGTTTTATCAAATGGCAAAAGATATAAAGGGAGAAACCTTTTTATTCCAGAAAAAGAATCACAAGCCCTCGATGTCATCACTACTTGATTGTCTTGATATCTTTTTAAAAACAGATCTAACTTCCGTTGAAAATCCTTAATGTCAGATGGGTCTATTTCGTCAACCCCATCCAGTAGTAGTTGACATCTACCTGCTGCAAGTAATTGATGCACATCCTCGCGTGTAAAGGAATCATCCATACTCTGTACGGTTTCAACGATCATGTCAAAAATATCTCGATGTTCAAAGCTAAACTCCCTGAGCTCGATAAAAATTGGCAATAGCCCCGTTTCTGAATACTTATTTGCCGCATCTACAAAAAGATGCTGAAGCATCAGTGTTTTACCCATTCCGCCACTGGCGACCAGAAGAATGTTATTACTAACACCTCGACGATCAAACGTTCTTAATTTTTCTAATGTCGCATCCGCGATAACGCCTCTTTTGTTCCTAACAAATACCCCTGAGCTTGTAGCTATGTAATTGCAAACATAGCCATCATCCAGCGAGCACTCTTCTCCGCCAAGAAGCGTCATATTGTTGTATTGATTGACAGCTTTTTGTATGTATTCGCCGTAAACGTTAGGCGTAAGTCTGCTGTTATATGTTGCAGCTACGATATCATCAGCGAAGCCTTTTCCTACAACAATAGCTTTAAACTGTAAGGTCAGCGCTTCAGCAAATAATTCCTTATTTATTCCATTTAGCTTTTCTGTATGAATGCCAAATTCTGCGGCTACCGCTTCCATATACGCGTCGTTAATCTTCGATGAGAGTTCTGTCTTATACGCAGCCTCGTCAAAGATTTTTTCATTAAATATATTGTTTATTCTTTTCCAATAAGCAACCTTGGGCTTATTGGGTCCAGTAAACCATTTTCGATATGTATCATGAGAAAAGATAAATTCACATGGAACCACGCCGCCAAAAACTATTTCCATAAAGTACTTGGCTATATCTCCCTGAGAAGTTATACCTCTAAGTCCAGATTTGGATTTTGTGGAGTTATAGAACGGCTGTAAGAATCCCTTATAATCCACTTTTTCACCTCGTTATCCTATTTTTTTCAAAAATCCTATTTTTATCCCACATTTATCACATCCGGCGTCACCGAGAAATTTTGGGATTTGCAGGATAATCATATCAGTCAAAGCAATATGGGATTGATACCTGATTGCGAAACGTGCGCTCATTGCTACTTCCGATAAATACCACTTGTTCGCATTTAATTATACATCAAGTGCCAATATGCCGCAAAGGAAATAGTAGAGTGTTAAATCATCCGGATGCTATGGCGACGGCCTACCCGAATGGCACCAGATGAACAATTTAATAAGGCACAGCTCAATAGGGTGAGCTGACCAATAACCAAACGCTAGGAGTAATCCGATGTCTGGCCGGTCAGCTACACCCTTTTTCAGTGGCTCGGTTTCCTCCTGGCAGAAATTCTCAGGAGGAAATCTAATGAAGACAAATCAAAATTTAGTAGACACCTACATGCCTATCAGCCACGACGAGGCAAAGGAAATGGGCCTTCAAACCAGTGAGATCTGTATCCGCCGAATCGGCATCAGGAACGTGACTTGCTTGAAGACTCAGGGAACCCCGGAGTTTGCAAAGCAATATGAAACTATGCTGGACTCAAGTGCCAGAGCTGAGCTTCGTGAAAAGCGATGTCTCGTCCCTGACGGAAAAGGCGGTCTCATCCGCTGCCCGGAATGCAACAGCTGTGAAAAATGTGAAAAGTGTATGGAATATGACTTCAACACTGGCAAGCCGCTCTCTTTGGAGCAGCTTATGCAAGCCGACTCCGAGGATGATAATACCATCGACGTTGCTGGCCCATCAGAATCGGAAGAAGACATACTTGTTAGCATTGTGCTTGAAGACCTGATTACATATCTTGGCACTTTTGAGGGCAAGCATTACGACGTCATCTTCCGAATGTTGTACGACCAGTGCAGCATTATACAGATCGCCGATGAGTTAGGCTTACCATGGTCCACAGCAAAAGATGCCGTGAATAAGGTTCGCAAACTCGCGCAAGAGCATACAAAACTTACAAGAGAAGACTAATTAAGTAGCCCGGAGGCTGCTTAAGGTCTCCGGGCTCATTTTGGAGGAAGAATGAGTCATATACAGAACGAATTTTATGAGCTTGCTCTCTTGGCAGAGCAGCTTAATGAGACCGACAATTACAATGTTAATATGCTTCTTTCCGGGTTGAAGCACATGCTGACGGAAAACTGCTTTTTCTACGGACGACTTGCAAATATGTATCCGGAGAAAGACCCCAGTCGAGTCTTCTACGATCTGAAGGTAAATCCGCAGGTTCATCAGCTAGTTTATGTCCAGCTTGGTGGTGGATATGCAAAGGAACTGCGTGGTTCTCACTGGTGCTATGTTTTAAAGGAGGAAGGTCAGAAACTTACAGTCATTCCGGCAACGTCTATAAAAGAGAACTCCGGGCCCGCCAGAGAGCCTTATGAGCTTGATATTCAAGAGGACAACGGCATGATTGGACGTTTGCACTTTGATGATATCCGCAGCATCGACAAGATGAGGGTTCTTGAGCACAAGCCGTACAAAAGCGTTATTACCACGAAGGAGGAAATTTTAAAAGCATATCGTAGATATATGGAAATGTAACAGTCAGGCGCCCGGTTGATAAATCCCATCATTCGAGTGCTTTTCTAATTTACCGTTTGGTGCGCATTTTTGACCGCTCTTTAAAATTTTGATTGCTTTGCATTCTGAAATTTTTATAATAAACATACGAGCCCAAGAAAGGCAGAGTACTCTAAGAAGGAGGTTTACACCTATGGTTAACGACACAATAGGAGAAGTGATGAAGGCGAAAGGTTACACTCACGCTTTACTCGCTAAGAAGATAGGCTATACTACCCAGAGCGGAGTCACCGATAAACTTCACCGGAAAGAAGGTCTCAGAGTAGATACCCTGTTAAAGTTCATGGAGGCTATGGATTGTGAAGTGGTAATAAGAAGCAAGACCACTGACAAGACCGAGTGGGTGTTAAAATAATTTACGGATACGCCAGAGAAGCATTCATCCAATGAAATAAGAGCGGTTGAACCGCTCTTATATTTGCAAGGATATCAGCCAAAAAAGGAGTAACACACACGGCGCACATAAGACCACCGCCGCCACGATGCGCGCCCATGTCAAGGGGTCGCGCCATTTGTCGCGCTTTATATCGCGCCATATTCGCTCACGCTCCTCATCCGTTAACCTTTTGGCCGGCTCCGCTTGTGCCGGCGGAGTAACGTTGTGCGCGTATTGATTAAGCCTTATGAGTTTGTTTAACTCGCCGGCAGGGGTTAACTCTATATCGCCCCTAAATAAGCGCCCGTCAAGGTTAATTAAGCACTCGCCATACTTGGGGAGTAGTTCCGCCCCATCAAAACCATTAAGGACTTGTTTTGACTCTATCGCGGTCGCGCACCTGAGGGCGATACGCATCGTAAAATTTAAAGTTAGTTCCGCCGGTATAACTTTGCGGCTTGGCGCTTGCGTTGCGCAAATCAAATGTATATGCGCCGCGCGCCCAAGTTGGGCGATGCGCTGAAGCATCGGGAAAATCACCGCGCGGACATCTTTTTGAGTCATCAGGTCGGCTAACTCGTCAATCACGATATACAGATGCCCCTTGTCGGACTCATTTAGCCCCCGCGCTTGCATGTCCCTGTATACCGCTTCCATCGTGTTAATTGCTTGTTTAAGCGCGTTTATTATGTCCGCATTTTCGGAGGCATAAAGGTAGCACGGGCGCGTGCTCTTATACTTGATTAATTCCACCCGTTTAGGGTCTATAAAAATAAATCTATCACTCTTATAGTTTTGATAGCAATAGCCGATAAAAGAGTTTATTAAAACAGATTTACCGCTTCCCGTGCATCCGCCGATTAACGTGTGGGCGGTGTCGTGCATGTTGCTCGTTAAGTTCTCATTAAAATCAAATGCCATATAATTCCCCTACTTTCACTGTAATCATAACACGGAATTTTAGATGTGAGACAGAGTAAATTTGTACTCGGGAAATGCGAAAGAGACTATCTCCATGTAAAAATGCCTGACACCTTTTAGAAATTGCAAATCTCAATAGGTTTGCACTAAAATCTTGATTATTCTATGTAAAAAATCGACATCATACTTTGTCCAACCAGCCATCGACCAATGAGTTAGATACCTCCAGTATGAAAAAAGATAATTCCCAACAATTTTCCTATCTGCGTGTTCAAGTACGTAGAGTGCGTTACGCTTTTGTTCCCTTTCGCTTTGTGCTTTGTTGAGATTTAATCCACATTTCGGCTGGAAAGCATCATAACTGTTTCCGCAATCCATTTCATAACCGAGTCCCCACATTGTTTCGGGAAAGTCCTCCCAATGTTCAATGTTAGGTTCATTCAGATATTTATCAAATATACCGCTGTAATACTTCATAGGATTGTTTTTTCCTCTTGCCTCATCTCTCCAGCGTTATATGGTATTTATTCCTATACCCATTTTCCTCTGGACATCTGTAATAATCACATC
>CAVJJQ010000117.1:0-7875 GCA_963649755.1 bacterium
TTGCCTCTCCCTTTGGGAGAGGTGGCCGAGCGAAGCGAGGACGGAGAGGGCGCGTAAGACGCCGGAGTTTCGCAAGCGAAACTCTATTTGCATTTTACAACGATTTCAGATTGGAGAATCTAATGGATAAAGAACTTAAAACAAGAGATCAGGTTGAAGAGAAATATACCTGGAATTTGTCGGATATGTACGCCGATACGGATGCATTTGAGAAAGATCTTGACCTTGTAAAAGATATGGTATCGGAAATTGCAAAATACGAGGGCAAGGTTTGTGACAGTGCAGAGAATCTTTTAAAGGTACTTGATTTGAATGCAAAGGCTTCACAAAAAATCACTTTTGCACTTGACTATGCCCAGCGTAAGTTCGATGAGGATCAGGGAAACGGAGCCAATCAGGCTCTTGCTCAAAAGGCTTTTTCTTTGTACGTTGATGCAGCAAGCAAGACTGCCTTTATAAACCCCGAAATCCTTAAGATGGATGAAGAGAAGCTATCGGAATTTATGAAAGAATCCGAGGGCTTGAAGCTTTACGATAAATACATAAAAGAGATTAAGCGCCTCAAGGCACATACGCTTTCGACCGAGATTGAGAAAATCTCGGCTATGACGGGCGAAATGAAGCAATCACCCAATGAAATCTACGAATCTTTTACAAACGTTGACATGACATTCCCGATTGTTAAGGACGAGAATGGCGAGGATACACAGATCACAAACGGAAAATTCGTGCCGATGGAAATGTCTTCGGACAGAAGGTTCAGAAAAGACGTTTTTGAAGGATATTATGCAGAATTCAAAAAATATGCAAATACCATTGCACAAATGTATTCGGCAGAGGTTAAGGGGAGAATATTCAATTCTCGTTTAAGAGGCTATTCTTCAAACCTCGAAGCTGCAGTTGACGCAAATGATGTTTCACCTGAAGTTTATATGAATCTTTTGAAAACCGTGGATGCAAATGTAGACAAGTTCCATCATTATGTTTCTTTAAGAAAGAAGTGCTTAAAGGTCGATGAACTTCATATGTATGATGTCTATACACCAATGATAAAGGATGCGGCTGTTACTGTTACCTACGAGGAGGCACAGAAGACGATTTTAAAAGCTCTCTCGGTACTTGGCGACGATTATACGGCACTTTTAAAGGAAGCCTTTGAAAACAGATGGTGCGACGTTTACGAGAATAAGGGAAAGCGCGGCGGAGCGTATTCAGCAGGTGCCTTCGGATGCCACCCTTATATGCTTTTAAACTACACGGATACCTTGGATGATATGTTTACGGTAGCTCATGAGATGGGTCACTCCATGCATTCGTATTTTTCAAACAGCACCCAACCGTATATCTACTCTCAGTACAAGATTTTCGTTGCAGAGGTTGCTTCTACTACCAACGAATTACTCCTGTTGGATTATCTGCTTATAAACTGCAAGGATAAAAAAGAAAAGGCATATCTCTTAAACCATTATCTTGACAGCTTTAAGGGTACCGTATACCGTCAGACCCAGTTTGCGGAGTTTGAAATGCGTACAAACGAAATGCTTGAAAAGGGAGAGGCACTTACAGCCGAAGCTCTTTGCAAATTGTACAAAGAAATAAACGAAAAGTATTACGGTCCTTCAATGATTTCGGATGACGAGATTTCCTACGAGTGGGCAAGAATACCTCATTTCTACTACAACTTTTACGTATATCAGTACGCTACCTCATTCTGCGCGGCCTGCGCAATTTCGGAACGTATCCTAAAAGAGGGCGCTCCTTACGTGGCTCAGTACAAGAAGTTCCTGTCAAGCGGATGCACGGATTCGCCGGTTAATCTTTTAAAGATTGCGGGGGTTGATCTTACGACCGCAAAGCCCATTGAGGATGCACTTAACAAGTTTGATTCGCTTATTACGGAGCTTGAGGAGTTGGTTTAAGACTGATTTAAAGGTTATCTAATGTAAAAAAACGCCATGCTTACCGCATGGCGTTTTTTTCTGCGTATTCTAACAATGTCTCATTTCCACCCATCACATGCGCTATAATCGCACAGATGATGATAATTCCGATAATTTCAAGTGCCGGCTTTATGAGACGAGCCCAATACGGAGAAAGAAGCTTATATACCTTGTCATAGAGTGCTTTTATCTTGAGTTTCATAAAAAATCCTTGTATAATCGTTTTCGATACAGTTAGCATACCTTATTTTAGGAATTTTAAAAAGTGGAAATTGTCAAATCAGAACATTTAACATTTGAATATATCAGGCGTGACGAGGACGGAAACGTTGAGGGCATAACCGCGGCGGTGGAAGATGTTTCTTTTTCCGTGAATAAAGGGGAGTTCGTGGCAATTTTAGGCCATAACGGATCCGGAAAGTCAACGCTTGCAAAGCATTTAAATGCCATTCTTTATCCGACTGAAGGCTCGCTTTTCGTAGACGGCATGGATACTTCAAAGGATGAGAATCTCTGGCCGGTGCGTGAGACCGTGGGAATGGTGTTTCAGAACCCCGACAATCAGATAATAGGTCAGGTCGTCGAAGAGGATGTCGGCTTCGGCCCTGAGAATTTAGGCGTACCTACCAAGGAAATCTGGGAAAGAGTGGAGGAAAGCCTAAGGGCGGTCGGAATGTATGAATTTCGCAAGAAATCGCCCAATCGCCTTTCCGGAGGGCAAAAACAACGTGTTTCGATAGCGGGAGTGCTTGCCATGCATCCCAAATGCATCGTGCTTGACGAGCCTACGGCGATGCTCGATCCAATCGGCAGAAAAGAGGTCATAAGCGCCGTCAGGGGCTTAAATGACGTTGAGAAGATCACTGTCATACTGATTACGCATTATATGGACGAAATAGTCCATGCGGACAAGGTAATCGTAATGGATAAGGGGCACATTGCAATGGCGGGAACACCGAGAGAAATCTTTTCTCGTGTGGATGATCTGCTTTCACTCAGCCTTGATGTACCGCAGGTTACGATGTGCGCGTACAAGCTTAAAAAGGCGGGATTAAACCTGCCTGACGGCATTCTTACAAATGAGGAGCTTATAAGTGCCTTGAAAGCCTTGAAATAAGCTTTGGGAGATTAAATGTCCATTATAGTCAATCACTTAAGCTACAGCTACAATCCCGGTACACCGATGGAACAGGTAGCGCTTAACGATGTCAACTTACAAATAAATGAAGGCGAATTTATAGGGCTTATCGGCCATACGGGGTCGGGAAAGTCTACCCTTGTGCAGCAATTAAACGGATTGTTAAAGCCGACCGAAGGCAGTGTTTACGTGGACGGAGAGGATATTTTTGACGACGACTACGATATGTATGCCCTTCGCTCGAAGGTAGGCCTTGTTTTTCAGTATCCCGAGCATCAGCTCTTTGAAGAGACGGTCTTTAAGGATGTCTGCTTCGGTCCCAAGAATCTGGGACTTTCGCAAAAAGAAATCGAGCTTCGTGCCTATGAAGCACTCAAACTTGTAAAGCTTGACGACGAATACTTCTACCAGTCGCCCTTTGATCTTTCGGGCGGGCAGAAGAGGCGTGTTGCCATTGCGGGGGTTTTGGCCATGAAGCCGGAAGTCCTCATCCTTGATGAGCCGACCGCAGGCCTTGACCCACACGGTCGAGATGGACTGCTCGATACCTTAACGGCTATTAAAAAAGAAAGAAACTGCACGATTATCCTTGTTTCACACAGCATGGAAGATGTTGCCAGGTGTGCCGACAGGGTTGTCGTAATGGATAAAGGAAGCGTTCTTTTTGACGATGTTCCGATAAAGGTATTTAAAAATCGGGAGAAGCTTAAAGAAATAGGTTTAAACGTTCCGCAGATTACGGAGACCATGTATGCCCTGAGGGCTGCAGGCTTTAATGTTTCGACGGATATCATAACGGTGGATGCCGCAGTAAAGGAGATACTGAATGCTACGTGAAATAACTCTCGGTCAGTATTATCCTGTTGAATCGTGCATTCACAGACTTGACCCCCGCACAAAACTTTTCGGAACTTTGGTGTTCCTGGTTTCTTTGTTTATAACAGACAATTTTTACGGTTATATAGCCGCGGTCATCTTTCTGATAGCCGCAATAAAGCTTTGCAAGGTTCCTTTTTCGTATATGGTAAAGGGTATGAGGGCTATTATGGTCTTACTCATGCTTTCTGTGGTGCTTAATTTGTTCCTTACGACAGGAGAGGTTGTCTTTTCTTTTTGGAAACTGACCATTACCAAAGAAGGCATATACACTGCCGGAATGATGGCCATCAGGCTTGTGTTCCTGATAATAGGCTCGTCAATCATGACACTTACCACGACACCAAATAACCTGACCGACGGCCTTGAAAAAGGTCTTGGATTTTTAAAGGTCATAAAGGTTCCCGTACATGAGATTTCGATGATGATGTCGATTGCACTCAGGTTTATTCCCATTCTTATGGAAGAAACCGACAAGATCATGAAGGCACAGATGGCGAGAGGTGCTCACTTTGATGACAAGCATCTCATTCAGAAGGTAAAGAGCATGATTCCGCTTCTGATTCCGCTTTTTGTTTCCGCATTCAGACGTGCAAATGACCTTGCAATGGCGATGGAGGCACGCTGCTACAGAGGCGGCGAGGGACGCACCAAGATGAAGCCTTTAAAGTATCACAGAGGTGACGCCGTAGCCTACGGATGCATTTTTGCTTACCTTGCGGTTATTATTGTGATTAGGATATTGCTTTGATGAAAAGGGTTCTTCTGTGCGTTTCATATGACGGAACCGGATATTCCGGCTCACAGGTACAAAAAAACGCTCGCACAATCGAAGGAGAATTGAATAAGGCACTTGGTGACCTGACCGGTCAAAACACGGAAGTAATCGGTGCAAGCCGCACGGATGCAGGAGTTCACAGCCTTTCTTCAATTTTTGTCTTTGATACGGACATGCGGATGCCTGCGGACAGATTTTCCTATGCTTTGAATACTTACCTGCCGGATGACATACGGGTTGTTTATTCAAAAGAGGTACCGCCTGACTTTCATCCGAGGCATGTGAATACTCTTAAGACATATGAATATCATATTTATAACGCTTTCTTTATGCCTCCGACAAAGAGGCTTTATGCATTTCACGAAAAGAGGCCGCTGGACGTATCACTTATGAATGAGGGCGGCAAGTTCTTAATCGGCGAACATGATTTCAAGAGCTTTTGCAGTGCCGATACGGCTTCTTTATCCACGGTAAGAACCATTACGGATTTGAAGGTGTTTAAAGAAGGGGACGAGGTGATAGTAAGCGTGACCGGTCAGGGCTTTTTGTACAACCAGGTGCGCATTATTGCGGGAACATTGATGTGGGTCGGCTTAGGCGTCAGAAAACCTTCGGACGTTTACGATATTTTGAAGGCATGTGATCGTTCTTTTTCCGGACCAACGGCACCGGCAAACGGATTAATTTTAAAAAACTTTCAATTCCTTGATTTTCCACTTGACACGGGGAACGCCTGAGAGTAAGATATCAAGGTATGCGAACGCAATTAGTATGCCCAACCACTGCCCCGGTAAAGGCATATTGATAGATATAAGCAGTTGATTTTATATGGAGGAATTACTATGAAGACATTTATGGCAAATCCCGATACCATCGAAAGAAAATGGTATGTGGTTGACGCTACAGATAAGACTCTCGGACGTTTGGCTTCTGAAGTTGCCAAGGTTTTGAGAGGAAAGAACAAAGCTATTTTCACTCCTCATGTTGATACAGGCGATTATGTAATCGTTGTAAACGCTGAGAAGATTTCCGTTACAGGTAAGAAGATGGAGCAGAAGACCTACTTCCGTCATTCAGACTATGTAGGCGGTGTAAGAACCATGCCTCTTTCTGAGAAGCTTGCTAGTAAGCCCGAAGAAGTTATTGAAATCGCAGTTAAGGGTATGCTTCCCAAGGGACCCCTCGGACGCAAGATGTACAAGAAGCTTTTTGTTTATGCAGGTCCCGATCACAAGCATGAAGCTCAGAAACCCGAAGTATTGGAATTCTAAGAGGATTGAAAGGAGATTACCCAAATGGCTAAAGCAGCTAAGTCAGCAAAGTTTTACGGCACAGGCAGGAGAAAGTCCTCTGTTGCCAGAGTATATTTAGTTCCCGGTAAGGGCAACATCACTATCAACAAGAAAGACATCGATGAGTACTTTGGACTTGAGACCTTAAAGGTTATCGTTCGTCAGCCTCTTGTACTTACGGAAACCGTTGACAAGTACGATGTTATCGTAACTGTTAAGGGTGGCGGATTCACAGGCCAGGCAGGCGCTGTACGTCACGGAATCGCACGTGCGCTTCTTACCGTTGATGCAGATTACAGACCCGCATTGAAGGCAGCAGGCTTCTTGACCAGAGATCCTCGTATGAAGGAAAGAAAGAAATACGGCTTGAAGGCAGCTCGTAGAGCTCCCCAGTTCAGTAAGAGATAATTGGGCGCGATTTTCAATCAAATTGCTTCAAAAACCCCGGAAAATCAAGGTTTTCCGGGGTTTTTCTATATCATCTCGGCTGAATCGGTTTGTCGGATTTTTACCTGATTTGACCAGCTTTGACCCCGTTATTTTTGTGTTAATAAGTGGGCAAGTGGCCATTTTGGACCCCATTTGTGTTAAAAAATAGGGCAAAATTCGGCGCTGAACAGGCTTCATCGAGGTTGATTTTATCTCCTTCAGAGCAGCGTTTTAGTCCCCTGATTGATCTCATTTTATAGGGCGAAAACGAAAGTAATCTCCGTAGCGGAACAGGGGGACTTGCATGGAGGATTCTTTCCCGGAGATTGACAGTGATATTGTGACTGACCTGCGCGAAAATAACGAGGATTATGCAGAAATTCATCAGCAAATATCAGAGCTGAAAAGGCAGCTTCCGTGTATTGCACAAGTAATGGATGACAAAGCCGAGGTCCATTTGACCGCAGAGGAACATGCTGCATTTTCAAAATATCTGCGCTTATCGCAGAAGCTGGAGGATATGGAACGTCTGCAGCTCTACTTCCGGGGCCATACAGATGCGGTGGCCTATCTCAAGAAAATCAAAGCGATTTGACACCAGCGGCTCGAAACAATCCGGGCCGCTTCGCATAAGATAACGGGCTAAACAGCAACTTGGGGGTATATGTATCTGCCAAACTCTCAATAAAGAATCTTGACTTTTTGCCTTGTGAATGTACAATATAAACGAGATTATCATAAACTAATTTATCATAAGGAGGGCACACATATGAAATTCATAGGCAGAAAAAGCGAGTTGAGTAAGCTGAATGCGGAATATGATCGTGACAGCAGCTTTGCGGTAATCTATGGCCGCCGCCGGGTCGGAAAGACAACGCTGATCAAAGAGTTCTTGAAAAAGAAAAACGCATTCTATTTTCTTGCCACAGAGGAATTGGAAAGCCAAAGCATGAAGCGGCTGGCAGGTGTTGTGGCCCGTACAACGAAAAATACATTGCTGCAAAAAGCAGCATTCACAGATTGGCTGGATTTGTTCCAGGTGATTGCTGACTATAAGCCAGAGGAAAAGAAGGTACTTGTCATTGACGAATTCCCATACCTTGTAAAGACAAATTCGGCATTCCCCTCTATCTTGCAAAATGCCTGGGACGAAATTTTGAAAGACAACAATGTGATGCTGATCCTATCCGGTTCCTTGATCGGTATGATGCAGAAACATGCGCTGTCTTACGACAGCCCGTTGTATGGTCGCAGAACTGCGCAGATGCGCTTGGCACCACTGCCGTTTACGGATATATATGCTGTTCAGAAGATACCCTTTGACCAGGCGGTAGAGCAGTATGCCGTAACAGGCGGCGTCCCGAAATATCTGGAGTTTTTTGAGGACGGACGACCTCTGGAGGAGCAGCTCAAGGATACTGT
>CAVJJQ010000118.1:0-7873 GCA_963649755.1 bacterium
AGGTGACTGAGAGGGCTATAGCTGTCACCGAAGGTGACTGAGAGGGCCTCTCCCAAAGGGAGAGGCAAGGTTCAATTGCCTTTTAAACGCATCTTAAGCGAATGCACTTTCCGTATCCCTTTAGGTGCAATCGCAAATAATGTTAAGTATAGTTTGTTTTTACGTGTTAAATACTTATTAAATAAAAGCTCCGGAAAGTGCTTTCGCACGTATTTAACGCATTCACTGTACCCAGGATAGCTTTTGTTCATAAGCGCTATCGGGATGTGGAGCAAGTACTCAAGCCGCTGGAAGAGCGCAAAACGCACCGAAACCTCTGTGAGGTCGGGGAAACGTTCTTTAACTATTTCCTCTATCCAATCGGCGTTGTCTATGCAATCCTTGAAAACAGGTGAAAAATCATTCTTGTCTGCCTTGCGCGAATTGCTTCCGAGCCTATAGCATACATGATACCCGTATTCCGAAAGCGAGTAAACACCTTTTGTTTCAAAAAGCATCTCTATGAGCAGGTGAAAGTCCTCATTAAGCTTCCCAACCGGAAACTCCCGCGCCTCAAAAAGCTTTCTGGAAATTAGCTTCGTGCAGAAAGAACAATCCCCCACATGCATTATAAGAGTCTTAAAGAACTCTTTACTGTCTATAAAGGTATCGGTATCCGGCGGAGTGCAGATATCATCTCGTCTCGTACCGTCCTCGTTTACCTCCGTGCGTCCAATCTGAACGATTTGAAGTGAGTCGTCTAAAAATGTCGGAGCCGAAAGCTTTTCCAAAAAGAAGGGCTCTATGTAATCATCCGAATCGATAAAGGAAATGAACTTTCCCCTTGCTATCTTCAGCCCCTCATTCCTCGCACTTGACGAACCGCCGTTAGGCTTGTGAATGGCAACTATCCTTGAATCTTCCGCCGCCTTTTCATCTATCAGCTTACCCGACCCGTCAGTCGAACCGTCGTCTACGAGGATAAGTTCAAAGTCCTTATAGGTTTGATTACGTATTGAGTTTATGCACCTTTCAAGATAGCGCTCGGTATTGTAGACCGGCACTATTACGGTTATGTATGGGGTCAAAACGTCTTCTCTTTCTGAATACTTAATTCTTACAGGCACCGTTTACGAAGCCTCACGCCCTGCTTAGCGGTCCATCTGTATATTTATCTAAATCCTTAGGCTCTGATATGATAAAATCATAAAGCCTTTCTGCCGCAACCTCGGGGTTCCAAAGATGTGCTATGGTTTCGTAGGCTTTTTGACCTATGCGATTTCTTAAAGCTTCATCCCCGGCAAGCTTTTTAACGATTTCATATAACTTTTTATCCGACTTTGCTTTGTACATAAAGCCGTTTTCGCCGTTCTTGATGAGGTAAGGAGCGGCTCCGATGTCACGCGCGGCTATGGTTACGCAGCCTGAATTCATGGCTTCGTTAACTACTGCACCCCAGCCTTCAAGTCTGTCGGATGTAGAAATAAAAATATCCGCTTTCCGCATGTATTCTCGCACTTCAAGAGGTGTCTTTGAACCTTCAAAGGTAATATAATCCTTTACATCGGAATCTATAGCTAGTTTCTTTGTACTTTCAAGCAACTCCCCATTACCTATCATGGTGATATGAGCCTTTATGCCGTCTGCTTTAAGGCTCTTGGCAGGCCTTATCATCATCTCAGGATGCTTCCAGTCTATAAACCTTGCAGCCCAGAGGATTGAAAGCTCCTTATTGTCTTTACGCTTTTCATTTATATCAGTGTATCTCACAAACTCAGGAAAATACCCAAACTTAAGCTTTTTATTTGGATATGCATGTATCAGATCAAAATCGCCCTTTACATACGCTCCTGCGCACAATAAATAGACGTTTGACTTATTAAAACGCACATGGTCGTGATACTTTTTCTTTAAGCCCCTCGGAGAAACAAATTTCAAGCGGCTTTCTTTGTATATCCGCTCCGAATAACGGATGGTGAGCTTGTTTGCAAGAAGCCTCGGCTCTATGAGTTCTTCCCTTTCCGTACCGCCGAAGATCACGCAGTCGGAGTCCATTATGAGCTTCTTTGAACCTTCTTCGTCATCATAAAAGAGCTTTACATAGGGCTTGTTAAGGGAGTTTACATCCCAACCCATTTTAATGCGTTCTTCTTCCATAGGCTCGGTCTGAATAAACGTGTAGGAGCCGTTTGTGAGCCTGAAAAGCTCATCCGAAAGCGGAATCTGATGATGATTTATGTAGTTTGACACAAAGGTTATCTGCATTGAATCTCCGTGAAAAGGCGTATACGTACGTTGGGTCGTTGTGCGTAGGGATTAGACCCTTGCCTGCGCCATTCTTTAAATGCTATTTCGGTATATATCTCTGTCACTCTTTAGAAGCTATCTCAGTATAAATTTCTATCAGCCTCTTATAATTTGCGTTTCTATCGTGGGTGACGTGCGCATGCTCGTATGCGTTCTTTGAAAACGTTAAGGCAAGTGCATCGCTTTCAAAGATTTCCTCTATGCACTCCGCAAGCTCTTTAAAATTACAGTTTTCAAACAGAAGTCCGTCTTCGCCTTCTTTAAAGATACTCGGCACTCCGCCAACCCTTGAGCTTACTGAGGGCGTACCAAGAAGCATGGCCTCTCCGAGGGAATTGGGCGAATTCTCAATCGTGGAAGCGCTTACGAATACATGGCTCTTAAGTAATCGTTCCTTTACCTCGGACGCACTCAAAGGTCCGGTAAATTCAACGACATCCTCTAACTTCAAATCCTTTATAAGCTTCAGCAGATATTTCCCGTATGCGCTTATCTTAATCTTATCTTTTAAGCTTTCCTGCCTTGTGATACAGTCTCCCGCAACAGCTATGTGAAGATCCGGATACTTTCCTTTCAAAAGGCTTGCAGCCGCTAACATTACATGCAGCCCTTTTATGGGGTAATTCCCCTGACTTAGGAAAATCAAATGCCTGCGTATATCGTTAATATTCCATGAACCTTCATAAAACTCGGACCGCAGGGATTCATTTAAAAAGAAATACTTTGCGTTCTTTGCTTTTTCCTTGGTAAAGTTCCTGTCAAAGTCGGTTCGTCCGGTGACATTTCCGACTATTTCAAGCGCCTTAAGCTCATTTGCAGCGCGAAGCGCGAATTTATGCTGCTGTTCAGGGAGCGAATCTTTCTTAAGCCTGTCTCTGAAAGTGGCCTTACCGATGACATCTTTAGTAAGACCGTCAAAATAGTGATCTTTATAGATATCCATAACACCCTGAATACCAATCAAAAGCTTATCCGGCGTACCGGCTACCGCCCTGCACATGGCAAGGGTATGGGGATATTCGGTTCCGAAGGTGTGAATTACGTCTGGATTTACACTATCAACGATTTTTTTAAGGCTTTCTTCTAAGTGCGCATCGTAGTTCTCAGGATGTGCAGTGTCCTCGTAAAAGCCATAATAATTAATTCCGTCTATCGCACCTTGATATTCATCGATTGACATGGGAAAGGCAACAGACAGTTCAAAATCATGCCCCTTCTTTACGGAAGATAAAATTCCCGTGAGCCACCCTTCCTTGCAGGAAGGCTTTTTCCCAAGCGCTACAGCCACGTCCGGGAGCATTTGATTGCAAAGCCATAATATTTTCATCAGACAAAATGCTCCTTAACTTTTTGGTAGAATGCCGCGGTCTTTTCATTCCTTGATAGAAACCCGCGTAATTTGTGAAGCGTAAGTATCAGTATGAGTCTATACTTGAATCGCTCTTTAAGGGGAATGTTGGCTCTTACCGCTCTTTTGTATTCTTCTTTATCAAGCTTTTTATGGACTTCCGAGAATCCACCGCCTTCATAATTGTTAATCGGAAAGTCAAGATATATGAAGCTAGTGTGCGCCTTGAAATAACAATATGAAAAGTGTTCAAAGTCGGCACGAATCTTGTATGAGATATCAAAGCCCCTGTTTAAAAGCGTATCCCGCGAATAAAAGATTGCCTGATGATTCGGGATATTTCTGTAGCACACGGAACCGGTGATGCAGCTCGGAGCCTTGGAAAGCGACTTTGAAAGGTTAAAGTACGTGTCGCCGTAGGCGATGGTGTTTGTTAAAGGGCCATGACCGTTTTTAAGAGCATTGGATTTTAAGTCGCCATCCTTTGCGTCCTTGCCTGTACGCTGTAAATTGTTTTTTTCAAGCACTTTTGCGTCTTCGCCTGCACACTGTGAATTGCTTTTTTCAAGCACTTTCGCGTCTTCGTATGAGCCCTGAGAATTGCTTTCTTCAAGCACCCTTGCCGTCTTTTCAAGTACATCCCTTGAATAAAACGTATCCCCGGCATTTAAGAAAAGCACAAATTCACCATGACTTAACTTAACCGCCTCATTCATGGCATCGTAAATGCCTTTATCGGGTGCTTCAAAAATCTTAATGCGGTTATCATTTAGCGTTCTCACAGCATCCGGAGATGAATCTTTAGACCCACCGTCTTTTATAACTATCTCAAAATCCGTAAAGGTCTGGTCCAGGATGCTTTTAACGGTAGGAAGCAGCTTCTCGCCCGGATTATATGTAACTGTAATGATTGAAAACTTCATAAATATAACCCTTCGCTTAAGCTTGAGCCGCTAAATTCAAGTATCGTCATGCAGCCATTCAAACCCATGCGTAAATCAGACAGCCTATTCCCGCTCCTTCGACGCATCCGTCTTCAGTGCCGTTACCTGATCTTCTGCAACCCCTTCTGTCGAATCGGGCCAGAAGAGCACCTTGATAGTGAGTAACATAAGCTTTATATCAAGCCAGACACTGTAATTTTCTATATAGCAAAGATCGAGCTTCAACTTGTCGTAAGGAGTGGTATTGTACTTTCCGTAAACCTGTGCATAGCCGGCAAGCCCCGCCTTTACTTTCATACGATAGGCAAACTCGGGCATGGTCTCCATGTACTGTGCTATGATTTCAGGTCTTTCGGGTCTCGGACCGATAAAGGACATATCGCCCTTTAAAATGTTAAATAGCTGCGGAAGCTCATCGAGTCTGCACTTTCTGATAAACTTTCCCACCGGAGTGATACGGTCGTCATGTGCCTTTGCAAGCCTCGCAACTCCGTCTTTTTCCGCATCAACCCGCATACTCCTAAATTTAAGAATCTTAAACTCACGCGCATCTATTGTGCAGCGTACTTGCTTGTAAAGAATCGGACCTCCGTCATAAAGCTTTACCGCGATGGCTGTTAGTAGCATAAAGGGAGAGGAGATGATTATCAAAATGAGTGAACAAACAACATCTATAAGTCGTTTAAAGAACCTCTGCTCAAGCTTGAGCGAATACTCACGCGTCAGCAGAATCGGCGTATCAAAGATGTGAAGCTGCTCGGCACCGGCTAAGATTACGTCACTGATCTTCGGCATGATGTAGACACGTATGCTTTTCCCGTAGCAGTATTTGAGGATTAAGTTTCTTTCTTTGGACGGAATATCCCACACCACTACGGCGTCGTAACGTTCCGTGGCTTCTTCATAAATCCTGTCTAAACCCTCACTTATATTGATAGTCTTTGAAATGATATACTTGTCTTTGCGGGATTCAAACTTTCGTACGATTTCCTCAATCGGCCTGTCCCCATGCACGAGCAACATCTCCCTCGGCGGGAAGATATGCTTGAACACCCAGTTTGAGAAGCTCAGCCAGATGAGGGAAATGAGGATATCCAGGAAGGTCATCGCAAAGTATTCTTTGACTCTTATCAGACCGCCCGAGAGCAGACCCAACTGAAAATACTCGATGACATTAACTATTAATGTAGCTATAACCTGAGAAAAGACGACTTCCGCCGTCTTGAAATATCCGATTTTCAGGGCTCCGTACATGGACGAAAAAACAAGGAGCAAAAAGGCATAGATGAGGATAATCAACAAATGTCCTCTTCTCCAAAAGTACGGAACTACCCACTGGGAATAATATTCATAATAAAAATATCTGAAAAGCAGTACCTGCAGCAAAATTCCCGCACCGCAGAACAGGAGCTGAAGCATCCGCTTTGCCGACTGAAGCTTTCGCATATTAAACCTCGCAAAAGAATTATTAGGTTATAATAACACTTTTAAGCATAGCTATCAAATTTAAAAACCTTTGTTGCATTCTTCCGCCTCATATACTGACATCAGATAATCCGGTCCCTGAGTCCACAATAGTGAGTCAAAGTCAAACAGTTCCTCATACGTACCGGATTTAGAAAACTCCACAAGTGCCTCCTCAAAAGATATTCCTTCACGCTTTGAGTACCCTTCAAGAGCTTTTTGCATTGTAGAAAGAGCTGAAGCTTCTTTTTGCATATTTGTCATCTCATTCATATTTTGTCCTCCAGGTTCAAGCACAAGCCATGCTTGCGTGAAAATAGCCGCTATTTCCTCAGGGGATTTATTCCATTTCTGCGCAGCCCGATGAAACAACCATGTCTCCATATGATGAATCAATCTTTCTTCTGACATGTTAATGTCACCTCTTTCTAAATTACGCTATTCTTTGCGACATATTTATTTTAGTTAGAATCAGCAATACCGGCAAGTGCATTACGACTCTTTAAATGTCGAGTTACGCTCAAACAATTATTCTTTTTATCTTGACATTCATTTAGCACACATACCTCCCCACATACGGTATCCGTCTTAGCAGCGCCGAAACCGCCATGCAGGCAAGGTAGATTGCAATCGACAGCGGAAGCACCCAGATGATGCTCGGGATAAACTTTACGAAATAGCCGTTTCTATAGAGCCAGTCAACCGGAAGCATGTGCATCAAGTATATGCCGAGGGTGTCCTTTGAGATATTTCTAAGGACATTGGAAGCGCGGCGGGAGAATTTCTTTTTCTTTGTCATGTCGAGGATAAAGACAAATATTGCCACCGCCTCGAGGAAGGTAAAGAGGCCGAAACTGTCATAGACGCCTGCAGAATACGAGCCGGCACGCTCGGTAAGCTTCATGGAAATCAGATAGTTGAGCGAGATGTCCACGGGAAGCGAGATGTAGACTGCCGTCTTCAAGAGGCTTGAAAGCCCGTGCTTTGACAGGTACCAGCCGAGCACGAAATAACCCATGTAACCCGTAAGCTCCGCCACCGTGAAGGTGCCGACAAGCTTATCGACAAGGGAACTGTTAAGGATGATTGACATCGTCTGAATCAACACTTCAAATATCAGAAAAAGAAAAAGAAAATATTCGACGTTCTGCTTTGAAGCATTTTTAAGATAGCTCTTGACCACCGGGGAAAGCGCATAGAGGCCCGCAAGCATTCCCAAGTACCATAAATGGTCGGATGCGTAGGCTATTCCGGTCACCGTTCTCACCGCGCCCTGGTGCACAAAGTCATAGTTCCAGATGAAAATGCTCTGGTACGCATAGTAGATGTAGCTCCATACCACGTAAAGCACGGCAATTCTTAGGATGCTGTGAAGCCAGAGGCGCTTGACGTCGTTTTCTTTATCCGTGTTCAGAAAAAGAACACCGGAGATCATCACGAAAACGGGAACGCCGTAGCGGTTGATTGAGTCGTAAAAGTTGGCGGCCTTGAAATTCACGGAGTCGATGGGGCTGTCCATTATGAATCTTGAAGCCACGTGAAGCACGACCACCGTGAAGGCGGCGATTATTCTTAAAATATCGAGTCCTGCCGATTGATTTCTGTCCATATCGTATCCTTTTTGTGTCAAAGCCTTCTGAGCGTTACGGTTACCGCCCGGCTCACCTTATCCTTTTTGTCAAAGCCTTCTGAGCGTTGCGGTCACTGCCCGGCTCACCTTGTCCTTTTTGTCAAAGCCTTCTGAGCGTTGCGGTCACTGCCCGGCTCACCTTATCCTTTTGTCAAAGCCTTCTGAGCGTTGCGGTTACTGCCCAGCTCACCATATGTAGAG
>CAVJJQ010000119.1:0-7625 GCA_963649755.1 bacterium
CCTCTGGGAGAGCTGTCACCGTAGGTGACTGAGAGGGACTTGGCTCTCCCACGCACAGCAATTCCCTATATAGCAAAAAAAGACTTTTCCGGTTAATCGGTAAAGTCTTTTAAATGCGGATAACAGGAATCGAACCTGCACGGTCTCCCACCAGAACCTAAATCTGGCGCGTCTGCCAGTTCCGCCATATCCGCTTATGTTAGGTTGCTTGGCAACCCCCTATATGGCAAAAAACGTATCCGAATTTTTCGGATACGTAAAATTCGTGAGCCACGCGGGACTCGAACCCGCGACAACTTGATTAAAAGTCAAGTGCTCTACCACCTGAGCTAGTAGCCCTTATTACCAACTGGGCTAGGCAGATTCGAACTGCCGAATGCAGGAGTCAAAGTCCTGTGCCTTACCGCTTGGCGATAGCCCAAAGCCTGCTCCAAAAGAAACCCATTGGAAAGGGTGGCTAGAGGGACTCGAACCCTCGGTCTCCAGAACCACAATCTGGCGCGTTAACCAACTACGCTACAGCCACCATAAATGTGCCCGAAGGGATTCGAACCCCCGACCCACGGCTTAGAAGGCCGTTGCTCTATCCAGCTGAGCTACGAACACGTATCTCCTCAGAATACCTGAGAAAAGCGGGTGATGGGAATCGAACCCACGTATCCAGCTTGGAAGGCTGGTGTTCTACCATTGAACTACACCCGCAGAGATTTTTAATCGGGGTGACAGGATTCGAACCTGCGACCTCCTGGTCCCAAACCAGGCGCTCTAGCCAAGCTGAGCCACACCCCGAAACGGACCACGTCTCTGTGACGCAAAAACGATTATACTTTAATGTCCCCTAACTGTCAACAAAAAGTTTATCGAATTGTTTCAAAAAAAGTAACTATTCAGCTTAGGCATTTCTTTCCTCTATTTCTTTCTTCATCATTCTAAGGGCCTTGCCCCTGTGTGAAATTGCGTGTTTCTCCGAAGGCTCAAGCTCCGCAGTGGTACAATTGAGGCTCGGGATAAAGAAAATCGGATCGAAGCCAAAGCCGTTTGAACCCTTTTCCTCGTAAGCTATCTCTCCGTCCATCGTGCCCCTCACGCATTTCTTTGTGCCGTCCGGAAAAACCGCTGCAATGGCGCACACGAACTGTGCGCGTCTGTTTCCGTTTCCCTCATTGTTGACACGGCTTATGATATTTGAGTTTTTTTCTCTGTAGGAGGTTTCCTTCCCCATGTACCTTGCGGAATAAATACCCGGCTCGCCGTTTAAAGCCTCTACGCAAAGCCCCGAATCGTCGGCAAGAACGCAAATGTCCTTCATGCCCCTTTTCACTGCCTCGTCAAAGACTGCTAAAGCCTTTATCATCGCATTTTCTTCAAAGGTTGAACCGTTTTCTTCTATATCTATATCGATCCCCGCTTCCTTCATGGAAATGACCTTGCCGATCGAACCGATATCCGAAAGAATCTCCTTTATTTCAAAAACCTTGTCCTTATTTCCCGTTGCAAATATTATGTCCATTTCTACCCCGTAACCTCATCAAGCGCATTAAGTATCCCAAGCGCAATCTTTTCAACATATTCATCTGACTGAAGGAGTTTGCATTCGTCGGTATTTGACAAAAATCCCGCATAAAGAAGCATTGAAGGCATATCAAGTACCTTTAACACCGCCTCGTCTTCTCCCGCCGCGTCCAAAGAATTAACCTTGTTCACCGTGCTTTCGGCCACCGAATTAACGACCGTCTTTGCAAAATCCGCATTTTCAAGTCCGTTATGGTAGCAATCCGGATTGTAGCTGCCGCTCAAGCCGAAGCTCTTCAAATCCTCGGCATTCGAATCAAGGGTAATTCCTATATAATAGGAAGCCTTTGCATTATTTGTAAAAAGAACCCTATCCTTCGTGCTCATCCCCGTATCTTCCTGCCTCGTAAGGAGCACGTAATACGGCTTGTCCTTTGAAAGTTCCCTGACCTTCTTTGCTATTGCAAGGTTTATATTTTTTTCACAAACATCTCCCACACGGATACCGTTACTGCCGCCTCCGTAATAAGGGTCTATCACGACAATTTCTTTTTCAATTTCGGAAACCGGTGTAAGCGTGACTATTAACTTCCCGCTTTCAAAATGCCATTCGGCCACACAGGGTCTGTCAAGGGAAAAAGAAATTCTTGTGTCCGTCCCGTCAAACGAAGCCTCTTCTCCCGTCACATACTTAAAGCCGCCCTTCGGCGTATTTGACTGAAAGTACGACCGCTTGGTGTTGCGAACGACTATCTCGCAAGAGTTGTCTTCAAGATGTGAAATAACCGTTGTGTCCGACTCTCCGTCTGCCATCGGAAGTGTAACCTCGATACGGCTTTCCTCCGAATCTTCTTTTTCCACCTCAACCGTCCACCTTGCAAGTGCGCGGTCGGTTTCTTTTTCCGAAAAGTCCGCGGACTCCTCTTCTGTCACCACGACGGTTTTTGATGAAGCGTAAATCACCATGCCCGTAGTCAAAAGCACCGTAAGAGCTATCGTCACGGCAAAGGTAATGTTGATTAATTTTTTCCTGAATGAAAATATATCGTCCTCAATCATCTCTTTGAAGGTTTCTTTCCCATGAATGAATAAAAATAAGTCTTGAGCATGCCGTTATAAATCTTTCTGTTCTTGTCGGCCTTCCTGCCCATCGCGGTTTCAACGCCGTCATAGGAAGAAATGATAAACAACGACCAGTCTTCAAGCCTTTCGAAACGCTTTGAAAGGGATCCGTATATTAACGGAAGGGTTTCTTTGTCCTCAAGACGCTCACCGTAAGGAGGATTTGTGATAATGAAGCCGTACTTCTTTGCATGGCTTAAATCCTTTACGTCACGCTCCTGAAAATGAATGAGCTTGTCAACGCCCGCAAGCCTTGCATTCGCCCTTGCGGCCTCTACCATACTGCCGTCTATGTCATAGCCCTGAATGTCCGTATCCACATTCAGATTGATTTCATCTCTTGCTTCCTCAAAGGCATCCTTCCATACCTTGGGAAGAATCACATTCTCCCAGTCACAGGCCGTAAAATCACGATTAACACCCGGTGCCATATTGGCAGCCATCATTGCGGCCTCTATGGGAAAAGTGCCGCTTCCGCAAAAAGGATCTACTAAAATCCTGTCGGGATGCCAGGGGGTTAAGTCAATCAGTGCGGCCGCAAGATTCTCCGCAATGGGAGCCTTCGCGGTAAGCTTTCTGTAGCCACGTTTGTGGAGGGAAACACCCGTTGTATCAAGGCCTACAGTCACCTCATCCTTTAAAATGGTCACTCTGACAGGATAGTCGTTTCCGTCTTCCGAAAACCACGAAACCGCATATTTTCCCTTGAGTCTTTCAACGATTGCCTTCTTCATAATAGACTGAATGTCCGAAGGGCTGAAAAGCTTGCTCTTAATTGATGAAGCCTTGACCACATTGAAACGACCGTTCTTTGTGATAAATTCTTCCCAGGCTAGTGCCTTCGTACCTTCAAAAAGCTCGTCATAGGTAACTGCCTTAAAGGAACCGACCTTTATGAGCACTCTCTCTGCGGTCCGAAGGCCGATATTGGCCCTTGCAACGGCTTCTTCGTCGCCTATGAAGGTAACCCTGCCGTCCAAAACTTCCGAGATCTCATAGCCGAGGTCCAAAATTTCTCTTTTCAAAACGCTCTCGAGCCCAAAATGACAGGGAGCAATAAGTTCAAATTTTCTCATACGCATATCTTAATAAGAGGGGATTGGTTTGTCAAACGGTAAAAGGGCGGCTACCTCACGGCAGACGCCCCTTCTACTATGGGAGAAAAATGATGAAAAAGAACAAAAATGTTCCTAATCTGCTTTAATAATAAGACTTGCCTGTGTCTTTCTTTAAACTAAGCTTCCGACTTGGTCAGATTCTTCACGCTTCGACCTTCGACAAGCTTTCCGTCGATGATGATCTGCTCTTCCAAAGTGGTCTTCGGATGCTCTATGAGATTTAAAAGCTTCTCTGCGGCAACCTCGCCGATTCTCTTTGTATCCTGCTTGATGGTCGTAAGAATGGGCTCACGCTTGGCAACAACGTTTATACCGTCAAAGCCCGCAATTGAAATGTCATCCGGAACCACCAAACCATGCTTGTATATCGAGTTAAGTCCGCCCTGTGCAGAATAATCGTCACTGTACATGATACAGGTAGGTCTGTCGCTTCGGTCAAGAAGCGCATCCGTAAGCTTTTCCGTAATCTCTATATCACGGTAAGAGCCGTGTACCACATAATCGTCCGGTATCTCTATTCCGTTTTTCTCTAAAATATTGTAAAAGGCGGCAAGACGGTTTCTCGTAACCGCGGTATCGTCACCGCAGACGTAGGCAATCTTTCGGTGTCCGCACTTTACGACATAATCCGTAAGCAGCGTCATACTGCCGTAATTGTTTGAAATAACGCTTGAACGGCTGTTAAACACATAGTCTATTGCAACAAGCGGTATGCTTGAATTAAATATCTCCGTAACTTCCGGATCGTGAAAATCGATACAGGCGATAATGATTCCGTCAAAGCCTCTGTAACGGCAATGATCGATATAAGGCATCCTGCCGGCTCTGTTGCGTGCACAGTTTATGAAAGTCAAATCATATCCGTGCTCTTCCACACAAGCCTTGAACGAATCAAGCACTCTTGCGAAGTAGTCATGCGTAAGACCGCTCTGTCCCTGATCCACAAAAAGAACACCGATGTTAAAGGACTTATTGGTACGAAGGGCGCGTGCCTGGGAGTTCGGGAAATAACCGAGTTCCTTCGCTGTCTGCTTTATTAAGTTGCGGGTTTCGATACCGATATCCGTCTGGTCGTTTAAAGCCTTACTGACAGTGGCTACGGATACGCCGCATTTTGCGGCAATGTCCTTCATGGAAACCATGCTTCTCTCCTTAATCGTTTTCGCACTAATAGTATAAAATATTTTTTTACGGATTACAATAGGCTTTTTCTATTGATTTTAGTATCATTTATATATATAATGTGCCTGTCGGGTAGTTTTTTTATACTTTTTTACTTAATCGTTTTCTAAAAGCGATCGGTACCAATTAATCACTCTCAATTTTAAAAGGAGCAAACTATGAAATTTGGTCATTTTGACGACGTGCAAAAAGAGTACGTCATTACTACTCCAAAGACACCCTTACCCTGGATCAACTATTTGGGCTGTAAGGATTTCTTCTCCATTATTTCAAATACCGAAGGCGGATATTCTTTTTATAAGGATGCAAAGCTTTTAAGGCTTACCCGTTATCGTTACAATAACGTTCCTTTGGACAATAACGGAAAATACTACTATATCAAAGACGGTGATACCATATGGAATCCCGGTTGGCAGCCTACCAAGACCGAGCTTGACTCTTATGAGTGCCGTCACGGCATAGGCTACAGCCGTTTCACGGGTTCAAAGAACGGAATCGAAGCTTCGGTTCTTGCTTTTGTACCCATGAACGACAACTGCGAAATCAACCAGGTTACCTTAAAGAACCTTTCGGATAAAGAAAAGAGTTTTTCTCTCTTCTCATATGTAGAATGGTGCCTCTGGAATGCAGACGACGATATGAAGAACTTCCAGAGAAACTTCTCTACCGGTGAGGTTGAGGTCGTTGATTCCACCATCTTCCACAAGACCGAATACAGAGAGCGTCGTAATCACTACGCTGTCTTCTCGGTAAACACTAAGATCGATGCTTTTGAAACAAGCAGAGACGAATTTTTAGGTGCTTACAACGGAGCCGATGCTCCCGCTGCGGTTAAGGCAGGAAAGTTAAATTCCACCTTTGCAAGCGGATGGAGCCCCATTGCTTCGCATCAGATTAATCTTACTTTAAAGCCCGGTGAAGTTAAGACCTTCAACTTCGTACTCGGCTACATTGAGAATCCCGAAGACGACAAGTGGGAATCTTACGGTGTCATCAACAAAAAGCCCGCTTACGCCATGCTTGAAAAGTACCGGACAAACGACGGTGTAAAGAAAGCCTTTGACGAATTAAAGGCTTACTGGGATGAACTTCTTTCCATCTATCATGTTGAATCTTCAAACGACAAGGTCGACAGAATGGTAAATATCTGGAACCAGTATCAGTGCATGGTTACCTTCAACATGTCACGTTCGGCTTCCTATTACGAATCCGGAATCGGCCGCGGAATGGGCTTCAGAGATTCCTGTCAGGATCTGCTCGGTTTCGTACATCTCATTCCCGATCGTGCAAGAGAGCGTATCATCGATATTGCTTCCACACAGTTCGTAGACGGTTCTGCTTATCATCAGTATCAGCCTCTTACCAAGAAGGGTAACTCCGATATCGGTTCGGGCTTCAACGACGATCCCTTATGGCTCATCGCAGGAACCTCAGCTTATATCCGTGAGACAGGTGATACTTCCATTCTTGATGAAATCGTACCTTACGACAATGATATGAGTGTTGCGACAACCCTCATGGAGCACTTAAAGAGAAGTTTTGACTACATCGTAAATCACAAGGGTCCTCACAAGCTTCCTTTAATCGGACGTGCGGACTGGAACGACTGTCTGAACTTAAACTGCTTCTCAGAGCATCCCGGTGAATCCTTCCAGACCTTCGGCCCTTCCGAGGGACCCGTTGCCGAGTCTGTATTTATCGGCGGTATGTTTGTTAAATACGGTAAGGAATATGCTGAGCTTGCATCACTGCGAGGCGATGAAAAAGAATCGGCTTACGCTCTTGATGAAGTAAAGAAGATGTATGACGCCGTTTCCACAGCAGGTTGGGACGGAAAATGGTTCGTAAGAGCCTATGACGCTTATTCAAATAAGGTCGGCTCCGATGAGTGTGAAGAAGGCAAGATTTACATCGAGCCTCAGGGCTTCTGCGTACTCGCAGGTATCGGTGTCGAGGAAGGCTTTGCAAAAACCGCTCTTGATTCCGTTAAGGAACGCCTTGATTCAAAGTACGGTATCATGATCTTACAGCCGGCTTATACCAGGTACCACTTAGAGCTTGGTGAAATTTCATCCTATCCGCCGGGATATAAAGAAAATGCAGGTGTCTTCTGTCACAACAACCCTTGGGTTTCAATTGCCGAAACCGTAATCGGACGCGGTGACAGAGCTTTCGAAATTTACAAGAAGACCTGCCCCGCATACGTTGAAGAATTCTCTGAGATTCACCGCACGGAGCCCTATATCTACTGCCAGATGGTAGCAGGTAAAGATGCGAAGTTCCACGGTGAAGGAAAGAACTCCTGGCTCACAGGTACCGCAGCTTGGACTTTCGTAAACATCTCACAGTACATCTTAGGTGTTTACCCGACCCACAACGGTCTTTCAATTGATCCTTGTATCCCCAAGGACTTCGGCGACTTCAAGCTCACACGTAAGTATCGCGGAGTTACCTATCACATCGAAGTTGTTACAAACGGTGTTGAAAAGGGTGTTAAGGAACTCATCGTTGACGGCGTAAAGACAGACGGAACGGTTATCCCTTACGATGCATCAAAGAAAGATGTAAATGTAAAGGTTATAATGGGTTAATGACAATATAAAGAAGAGGTCCTGCAGATACAGGGCCTCTTTTTAACTATATAGGAAATTGCTCCGCGTGGGAGAGCCAAGGCCCTCTCAGTCACCTACG
>CAVJJQ010000120.1:0-7559 GCA_963649755.1 bacterium
ATGTCGCTAACGCGACCGCGCTCGGCGCGAGCGTTCCGCAGGCGGAACGCTTTTTCATTTTAAATACGGAACATTTGTGCTATAATATCGAATTGGATTACAGAATTTGCTTGCTATGGAGGCAAAATGGGAAAGAATACATATGATGCAGAGAGTATAACCGTTCTTGAAGGCTTGGAGGCAGTCAGGAAACGTCCGGGAATGTACATCGGAAGTGTATCCACAAGGGGTTTGAACCACCTGATTTATGAAATTTTGGATAACTCCGTTGATGAACATTTAGCCGGATTTTGCGATGAAATATCCGTAATTTTGGAGGCGGACGGTTCGGCTACCGTAAAGGATAACGGTCGTGGAATCCCCGTCGGTATGCACAAAAAAGGCATGAGCGCGGAACGTCTTGTTTTTACAACTCTTCATGCGGGCGGTAAGTTTGACAATAACGCCTACAAGACGAGCGGAGGTCTTCACGGCGTAGGTTCGTCCGTCGTAAATGCGCTTTCCGAATATTTAACCGTACAGGTAAAGACCGGAGGCTTTATTTACGAAGACAAATATTCACGCGGTAATCCCACGATAGAGCTTGAAAACGGACTCCTTCCTGTTCTCGGAAAGACAAAAGAAACAGGAACTACCATAAACTTTCTTCCGGACATAGAGATTTTTGAAAAAATTCGTTTTAAGGAAGATGATATCAAAAACCGTATTCACGAAACGGCATATTTAAATCCGGGATTGACCATTTACTTTGAAGACAGGCGCAAGGACGAGGTTGAAAAGATTACCTATCATGAGGCTGACGGAATCGCCGGCTTTATTCGCGATATGAATAAAACGGCCGAACCCATTTGCGATGTGGTTTCCTATAAGGGTACTTCCGAAAATATTGAGGTAGAGGTCGCCTTCCAGTACATCAACGAATTCCATGAAAACGTTCTTGGCTTTTGCAACAACATCAATACCCTTGAAGGCGGAACTCATATTACCGGATTTAAGGCATCTTTTACCAATATTATCAACAACTACGCGCGTGAGCTCGGTATTCTCAAGGAAAAAGATTTGAACTTCACCGGTACCGACGTAAGATGCGGTCTTACCGCGGTTGTTTCAATCAAGCATACCGATCCTCGTTTTGAAGGTCAGACAAAGACCAAACTTGACAACCAGGATGCAGCCAAGGCTGTGAGCAAGGTTACAAACGACGAGCTCGTTCGTTACTTTGACAGAAACCTTGAGGTACTCAAAAATGTTATTTCCTGTGCCGAGAAGGCCGCAAAGCTTCGCAAGACAGAGGAAAAAGCAAAAACAAACATGCTTTCAAAGCAGAAGTTTTCTTTTGACTCAAACGGCAAGCTTTCAAACTGCGAATCCAAGGATGCAAAGAAGTGCGAAATCTTCATTGTCGAAGGAGATTCCGCAGGCGGCTCCGCAAAAATGGCAAGAAATCGAATGTATCAGGCCATTTTGCCGATTCGCGGTAAGATTTTGAATGTCGAGAAGGCAAGCATAGACAAGGTGCTCGCCAATGCCGAAATCAAGACGATGATCTACGCCTTTGGTTGCGGATTTTCAGAAGGTTACGGCAATGATTTTGATATCACGAAGCTTCGCTATGACAAGATTATTATAATGGCCGATGCCGATGTCGACGGTGCGCATATTTCAACGCTTTTACTTACGTTATTTTTCAGATTTATGCCTGAGCTCATCTACGAAGGCCATGTCTATATAGCCATGCCTCCCCTTTACAAGGTGATTCCTTCAAAAGGTGAGGAAGAATACCTTTACAATGACGAGGCCTTGGAAAAGTACAAAAAAACACACAATGTTTCCTACAAGCTTCAAAGGTACAAGGGCCTTGGAGAAATGGATCCGGAACAACTTTGGGAAACAACCCTCGATCCGACGAGAAGACTTCTTAAGCGTGTCGAAATAGACGATGCAAAGCGTGCATCCGAGGTTACCGAACTTTTGATGGGACTTGAAGTACCTCCGAGAAGAACCTTTATTTACAACAATGCAAATGATGCGGAGTTGGATATTTAAGGCCGGGAGAAGAATATGAAGAAATCCACAGAAACAGTTGTTAATGAAGAAGACAGAATAATTCAAACGGAATATACCGACGTCATGAAGAAGTCGTTTGTCGACTATGCCATGAGCGTAATAGTTGCACGTGCGCTTCCGGACGTACGGGACGGCTTAAAACCGGTTCAAAGGCGTGTTCTTTATGATATGAATGAGCTTGGCATCAAGTATGACAAGCCGCACAGAAAGAGCGCACGTATTGTCGGCGATACCATGGGTAAATATCACCCTCACGGAGACAGTTCCATTTATGACGCCCTTGTCGTAATGACTCAGGACTTTAAGAAGGGAATGCCTCTTATCGACGGGCACGGTAACTTCGGAACCGTGGAAGGTGACGGAGCCGCTGCAATGCGTTACACCGAGGCACGTCTTGAAAAGGTTACTCAGGATGCGATTTTAGCCGACCTTGACAAGGATGTCGTTGATTTTACCGACAACTTCGATGCAACGGAAAAAGAACCCGTCGTACTTCCGGCTCGTTTTCCAAATCTTTTAGTAAACGGCTCCGAAGGTATTGCGGTAGGTATGGCCACCAATATTCCGCCTCATAATTTCAGAGAGGTTGTGAATGCCTGCAAGGCCTACATGAAAAATGAAAACATCACCAATGCCGAGCTCATGGAATACATAAAAGGTCCTGATTTTCCTACGGGAGGAGTTGTCGTCAATCAGTCCGAGCTTCTTTCGATTTATGAGTCCGGTATCGGCAAGATAAAGGTAAGAGGCAAGGTAGAGGTTGAAAATCTCAAGGGCGGTAAGTGCAACGTCGTGGTTACGGAAATTCCCTATACCATGATAGGCAGCAATATCGGCAAGTTTTTAAACGATGCGGCCGCACTTATCGAGACCAAAAAGACAAATGATGTCGTGGACATTACCAACCAGTCCAACAAAGACGGCATCAGAATCGTATTTGAACTCAGAAAGGATGCAAATCCCGATAATTTTATAAACCTTCTTTATAAAAAGACTCGTCTTGAAGATACCTTCGGCTTCAATATGCTTGCCATCTGCGACGGAAAGCCCGAAACCTTAAGCTTAAAGCGCGTCATTTGTGAAAATGTTAAATTTCAGTACGAAATCTGTACCCGTAAATACAATAAGCTCCTTGAAAAAGAACTGGACAAGAAAGAAATCCAGGAAGGCCTGATAAGAGCCGTCAATGTCATTGACCTGATCATTGAAATCTTAAGGGGTTCAAAGGACAGAAACATGGCTAAGGCCTGCATGACGGAAGGCAAGACCGAAGGCATCAAGTTTAAGTCCAAGGAATCGAAGATTGCAGCCTCGATGCTTGATTTTACGGAAAAACAGGCAAACGCAATTCTGGATATGCGTTTGTATAAATTGATCGGCCTTGAACTCGAAGCCTTATTCAATGAAAATGAGGAGACACTTGCAAACATCGCAAGATATGAGGACATTCTTTCAAACCGTTCATCCATGTCCAAGGTCATCATCAAGGATATGGAAGCACTCGGCAAGGAATTCGGCAGTGACAGGCGGACCGTTATTGAAGATGCCGAGGAAATAGTGCTTGAAGAGCCCAAGGAAGAAGTTATAGACATGGTATTTGCCATGGACCGTTTCGGCTATGCAAAGACCATGGACGTAAGCACTTACGAGCGCAATAAGGAAACCGTTGATACGGAATCACGTTTTTCTTTCTACGTAAAAAGCGACGGACGTGTATGTTTCTTTACCGATACGGGCAACTGCCATTCGGTAAAGGTAAAGGACATTCCTTTTGGCAAGCTACGGGACAAGGGAACGCCTATTGACAATATCAGTAACTATTCTACTAAGGACGAAAGAGTACTTCTTTCCATCAGTCAGGCTGAACTTGTAAATAAAAGGCTTGTATTTGTCACAGAATCCTCTATGATGAAGATTGTAGACGGAAGCGAATTTGAAGTCGGAAAAAGAACGGTACTTGCCAGTAAGTTAGCCGATGATGACAAGATAGTTTCCATTAAGGACTTAGGGGAAGAAAAGAATATCGTCCTCAGGACAAGAGAAGGTTTCTTTTTACGCTTCGGGCTTGAAGAAATACCCGAGAAAAAGAAAGCGGCTGTCGGCGTAAGAGGTATGAAGCTTACCGGAAACGACAAGGTCGAAGAAGTTTACTACACGAAAAATGCAGGTGAAAACACTGTCATTATTAATGAAAAACCGTTTGACTTACATGCAAAGGTTAAACCCGGGCACAGGGACAGTAAGGGCACCAAAATAAGAGGTTAATATGCCGAGAGTTATTGCAGGATCTAAGAGATCGCTTATATTAAAGGCTCCGGAAGGGCTTGATACACGCCCCACAACGGACCGCATTAAAGAAACCTTATTCAATATTCTCCAAGGGGACATACCGGGGAGTGTTGTCGTTGATTTTTTTGCCGGAAGCGGCAGTATAGGAATTGAGGCACTTTCAAGAGGAGCAAAGAAGGCTTACTTTGTGGACAATTCAAAAGAGGCAATTGCCTGCATTCAGGACAATGTCAAGCATACGCATTTTGAAGACGAGAGTATTATATTAAATCATGATGCGATAAGTGCGTCATATTATATAAATGACAGGCATGTCGATATTGTTTTTATGGACCCTCCGTATGAAAAGGGACTTGAAAAAGAGCTTCTTTTGGCTTTAAAGGACAAGCCTTTTACAGATAAAGAAACACTCTTTGTCATAGAAGCCGATTTGAATACCGACTTTTCATATGCCGACGATTGCGGTTATGAGATTACGAGGGAAAAACTTTACAAGACCAACAAACATATCTTTTTAAGACTTAAGGAGAATGCTTAATATGAATGCTGCAATCTATCCCGGAACCTTCGATCCGATGACAAACGGACACCTTGATATTATAAAAAGGGCTTCAAATGTATTTGATGAACTTACGGTCAGCGTGCTTAACAACAAGGCAAAGTCTCCGTTGTTTTCCGTAGATGAACGTGTTAATATACTTAGAGAAGCGACCAAGGACATACCGAATGTGAAGGTTGAGTCTTTCGAGGGGCTTCTTACCGACTATTGCAAACAGAAAAATGTCGGTGTTGTTGTAAGAGGCTTGAGAGCCGTTACGGACTTTGAATATGAGCTTCAGATGGCTCAGATGAACCGTAAACTCTCAAATCATTTTGTTGAGACGGTTTATTTAAATACTTCACTCAAGTATTCGTATTTAAGCTCCTCCGCAGTGAAGCAGATTGCTCAGTTTAACGGAGATTTGTCGGCTTTTGTGCCGGACTTTGTGGCAAAGCTCTTACTTGACAGGCTATCAGGTAAATAAGAGGTTATTATGACGAGTAAAATTGAAGCCTTAATAGATGAAATAGAAGAATATATCAACAGTTGTAAGTTTCAGACTCTTTCTACGACTCGTATTATTGTCAATAAAGAGCAGATTGACGATCTTTTAAGGGAACTTCGTATGAATACTCCCGATGAAATCAAGCGCTATCAGAAGATGATTTCAAACAGGGATGCTATATTGGAAGATGCCCGCAAGAAGGCCGAGGCTCTTATTAATGATGCGACCATTCAGACGAACCAGCTCATCAATGAGCATGAGATTATGCAGCAGGCATATTCAAAGGCAAATGATGTGGTGACTATGGCTACCAATCAGGCTCAGGAAATCCTTGATAAGGCAACAATTGAAGCCAACTCCATGAAGGCTGCGGCAGTTCAGTACGTTGACGATTTGCTTGAAAATGTTGAAAAGATTATTACAAGTGCCGCTCAGGTCACCACTTCGAATTACAATGATCTCATCAGCAATTTAAACAGCTACAACGGCATCATCAAGGAAAACCGTTTGGAACTGCATCCTTCGGATGAGGACGATTTGGAAGATATTAACCTGTCAAATGAATCTGATTCCACAGGACCTTTGAATATTATTTAGAATTACTGTTTTTATATTTACAATGGATTTTTAAGCCGCTTTAAGCGGCTTTTTAAAAATTTTTCTTTATGCGATATGAGACTTGACAGATTTATTACATCTACGACCGGTTTATCAAGGAAAGAGGCTAAGGACAAACTTAAATCGGGATGTTTCCGGGTGGGCGATTTTCAGGTTAAAGACCCGTCAATCAATATTGACGAATGCGGTGACGAGGTTTTTTATAACGGGAAAAGGCTTTTATACGAAAAGTATTCCTATTATATGCTTAACAAGCCCACAGGGTACGTAAGCGCCACCACGGACAAAGACCCCACGGTTACTGAACTTTTGAAGGATGAAGGGAAGAAAGACCTTTTCCCTGTCGGAAGGCTTGATAAGGATACGGTGGGACTTTTACTTATCACAAATGACGGAGATTTTTCCCATCATTTGACAAGTCCGAAACACCATGTACCCAAACGTTACTTTGTAAAGACACAAGACGCCCTTTCTTTAGATGATATCAAAAAGCTTGAAAGCGGCATTTTACTGAAAGATGACGGAATGACCAAGCCCGCAATCGTTGAATCGATTTCCGATTCGGAAATTTATTTGACGATTACGGAAGGCATGTATCATCAGGTAAAAAGGATGATTGCCTCGCTTTCGAATAAAGTCATATATCTAAAGCGGGTTTCAATAGGTGATTTGAAACTTGATGAAACGTTAAAAGAAGGCGAATACAGGCGCCTTACCGAGGAGGAAATTGCGTTATTAAAGAAATAGATATACTTAAAAATATTGAAGCGGTTATTTTCGATATGGACGGGACTCTTATCGATTCCATGGGTGTCTGGTCCAATATAGATGTTGAATACTTAGGAGAAAGAAACATCCCTTTCCCAGAAGATTTGCACGACTGTATTGCCGGGAAGTGCTTTCATGATACGGCAATTTATTTTAAAGAGAGATTTAACCTTAAGGAAAGCATTGAAGAGATTGAGGCTAAGTGGCATGAAATGAGCGAATACAAATATGCTCATGAAGTCGATTTAAAGCCCGGAGCGAGAGAATTTCTTGATTTGCTTATGGGTAAAGGTATTAAGCTTGGCATCGCGACCAGCAATTCAAGAGCCTTAACCGAGTTAGTATTAAATAACAGAAATTTAAGCAAATATTTTGATTATGTTCTTACGGGATGTGATACATTTAAAAGTAAGCCGGACCCGGAAGTTTATCTGACCGCAGCAAAGGGCTTAGGTGCCAAACCCGATAAATGCCTTGTTTTTGAGGACATTGTTCCCGGAATCATGGCAGGAAAGAATGCCGGGATGAAGGTCTGCGGGGTGGATGACAAATATTCCGTGGCTTCGACGGATTTGAAAAAAGAAAAAGCTGATTATTTTATTTATTCATATTATGACATCTTAAAGGAGGAAATTTTATGAACATTGCAATTGTAACCGGAGCATCGAGCGGAATGGGTCAGGAGTGCGTTAAACAGCTTGACAGCCTTTTCACTACGGGTATTTCCGAAATTTGGCTTATTGCCAGAAGGGCCGACAGACTCAATAAACT
>CAVJJQ010000121.1:0-7507 GCA_963649755.1 bacterium
CCATTACACTTCCTACAGAAGCGGAATTGTATGAAGCTCAGGATAATAAATATGAGTATAGCTATACGGTAACAGGCTGGAATAAGGAATTTAATAACATTACCGGCGACACTACCGTAACAGCTAAGGTAACTCGTGAAAAGATTAAATACAACGTAACCTTTAAGATTGAAGACCGGAATGATATTACCTTTGTAAAGACTTATGGTGAAGAAATCACAGTGCCTGCAATACCTGAAAAGGCTGCTGATAAAACTTACACATACACGATTAAAAAGAAAAACTGGCCTGAAGGAAACACTTGTATCGTAACATGCAATGCTACATACGAAGCATCTTATGACGCAAATTACATTAACTACACGATTACCTTTAAGGCCACCAATAACTTTGAAGATGCTGATAAAGTTGATAAAACAGTAGGTACAAAGACTGATGTTCATTACGATAAAAATACCGTAAATACCTCGGATATTGTGAAGGATTCGGCTTACAAGACATGGTATAAGGATGACGCTAAGTACACTTATACACTTACGGATTTCGCAGATTCCTATACAGTAACCGACAGAAATACCGTTGTACTTGCTACCTGGTCAAGAACTCCGGTTGATCACACCATTACTTATGTAATTGATGGTAAGGAGCAAACAGCCACCTTTGCATACAGCACGAATGTTGCTGTTCTTGCAGACCCTTCAAAGGTCGGCTATGAATTTACCGGTTGGACTTGGACTAAGGCATCAGACAAGTCAGTTCTTTCAGGTGCTCCTACTACAATGCCTGAATATGACCTGGTCGCAACCGCAAATTTTGAAGCTAAGACATATACTGTAAAGGTTAATTACTTAGAAGACGGTACAGAAAATGTACTTGCCGGCCCTGCAACAGTAGAGGTTAAGTTTGACAGTAGCTTTAGCATTGCTTCACCCGCAGTTGATCACTTTACAGTTAAGACTGATGATGCGGTAAAGAGTGGCACCTTTAATGAGGCTACATTAAATCAGGCTTCAAATGGTGTACTTACATTAAACGCATATTATACAAGAGATTCTTATACCGTAAGATTCTTTGACTGCAGCAGCACTTCTGAACCCATTAAAACAGAAACAGTTAAATATGAAGGCAGTGCTACAGCTCCCACAAAATATGCAGTTCCCACTTCTACGGTAAGCGGAGAAAATGCTACAGTATACTGGTTCGATAAATGGAATACGGCCTTTGCAAATGTTTCGAAAGATTTAGATGTAAAGGCAGAGTATGCAAGTGAAACCTTCAATATTAAACCTTCGGTTTCGGATAACGATGAGTCCACTATAGTCGGAACTGATGTATCGGGTAATATGCTTGATAATGATACAAATGCAGTTACCTTTACAGCAAATGATTATACAAGTAATGTTGCCGATATTAAGGTAAGCACAGACGGTACATATGAAATCACTGCTAAGGCTGCAGGTAACGAAACTGTAACTGTTCCTTATACCTACAGTGCAACCTGTACCAATGCTCACGGAACATGGGTACTTACCTATGAAGGCAGCGAAAGCTTAACAGTTACGGTTTATGAGCCTTCAAAGCTTACACTTTCAAATAAGACGGTTAAGTATGACGGAACTGAGCAGGAACTTTCCTTTAATGCTGAAGGCTTCAAGAACGTAACTTACACTTACGGAGAAACTACAACTAATACGATGCCTAAGTTCACCGACGCAGGCGACTACACCGTAACGGTTAATGCGGAGTACGAAAAAGGCGGAAAGACATACACGGCGGATTCCGTAAGTGCAACACTTAGTATTGAAACAAGAAATGTAGTATTGACTTCCGCAACCGATACAAAGACCTATGATGGTAAAGCACTTACCAATACTGACGTAACTGTATCAGGTGATGGCTTTGTAAACGGTGAAGGTGCATCCTATTCGGTAACCGGAACTCAGACAAACGCAGGCGCATCAGAGAATACATTTACGTATACGTTAGACAGAAACACCAAGGCATCAAACTACGATATATCTACCAATAATGGTACACTTAAGGTTGAGAAACGCGCTATCGAGCTCGTAAGTGCATCCGGCGACAAGGTATATGACGGCACACCTTTGGAGATTAAGTCAGTTGATGCTTCGGGAAATGATTTTGCAGACGGTGAAGGCGTTACATTTGATGTGACAGGCTCTGTAACAGATGTTTCCGACAATAATGCAAACAACAATACCTTTACCTATACCTTTAATCCCGGTACGGATGAGGCTAACTACACAATTACAACCACCTATGGTACACTTGCAATCCTTCCTGTAAGGGATGAAATTACTGTTACCGTAAGAGCCAACTCCGGCACAGCTGTTTATGACGGTGCGTCTCATACAGTAAGCGGATATGAATTCGTAGATACCACAAATGCTTTATACACGGAAGACTGCTTTGAATTTACGGGCGCTGATTTAACTGCTGTTAATGCAGGTTCCTATGCTTATGACTTAAGTGAAAGAGACTTTACAAATACAAGTGCTAACTTCACAAATGTAAACTTCAATATTGAAGACGGCATGCTTAGCATAAGCCGCAGACCTGTAACGGTAACCATTAACGACGCTTCAAAGAATGTCGGAGATCCGGATCCCACACTTTCTGCATCCGTATCAAATACAGTCGGAGGCGACACCATTACGGTATGGCCTTGGAGATACGCAGGAAATGAAGCAGCAGGCAGCTATACCATATATGCAACGATTGACGGAGATTATCCGAACTACGATATTACGGTTATAAACGGAACGTTTACAATCAATGGTACCACGATAGTAGTTCCCGAGACTCCTACTCCTACGACTCCCACACCTGCAGCACCGGTTGTTACTCCCGTAGCACCCACACCGGTTCAGCCTATAGCAGAAGAGGAAACAGAGGTAGTTGAACCTGCAGAGGTAGAAATTCCCGAAGAGGAAACTCCTCTTGCAAGCACACCTCAGGAAACTGAAATCGAGGAAGAGCCTGTTCCCGAAGTTGCTCCTTCACACTGCGTAATACATTGGATCATCTTACTTATAAGCTTGGTATATGCAGCATATGCAGTATTAAGAGCTATGCAGAACAAGCGTGAACTTGACGAGATCAACGAGACCGAGAGGTCTGCAAACAACTAAGGAGGCACGCAATGGAAGAGAACAATAAAAAGACAAACAAAAAACCTATTCTTGATTGGGTAGTGGCAGCTGTTGTGATAATAGCTTTGGTAATCTGCTATTTCTTCTGGGGCTGCACCAAGGACCTGGCAGTAACCATCCTTGCAGGCGTACTGCTCGTAGCGGGAACCGTACTCATTCAGGTACAAAACCACAAGATTAAAAAAGCTTGCGAAGAGTAAGAATATGGCAATAAAGAACCCCGGAGCATCAGCTCCGGGGTTCTTATTGCCATATTATTCAGAAGTTATTAATTTAAATATCCTCGTTGTTGATTTGCTCCAAACAGTACTTTAGCTGAGGCTAAATCTTGTTTAGCTGTTTCCAAACGGTACAATGCCAAATCTTCTTTTGTGCCGGATTCCGAATTAGGCTGCGCCATACAAAACTACTCCTTCGTTGTGAATGTTAGAATAAAACGGATAGTTGCTAACCCACGTGTTAAAGTGGTCAAGGTTTTTTACAATTGGTTTGATGTCGAGATCGTTATCCAAATTAAAGTCATAAGTCATGTATGAAAGTTCCTGACTGTAAGCCTTTGAAGAAACATCCGAAATATCAAGTAAAATCATAATATCAATATCTGAATCGGGGCGAAAGTCGCCGCGCGCATAAGAGCCGAATAAAATTATTTGCTTCAGGTGTGAATTATAGATTCTTTTTACACTTTCCACATACTGATTAATCAGGTCTTTAATTTCTGCTGACATATTCGACCTCCATTTACATACAAGCACATTCCTTGCCCATATTTTAAATGTATAAATCAATTTTTTCAATCTACCGGGAATAATAGAAAACGTTTTCCAAAAAGTTGTTGACATATCCCGACGGTCGATGTATATTATGTTTACGGAAATCGTTTTCCGAGTAAAAGAAATGAGATAAAGATGGTAAGTATCAAGGACGTAGCAAACGAAGCGAAAGTTGCGGTTTCCACGGTTTCGAAGGTATTAAACAATTACCCTAACGTAAGCAGTGAGACCAAGGAAAAAGTCAATGCGGCGATCAAGAAACTGAATTTTGTTCCCAACACGGTGGCAAAGGCGCTTTCTTCAAAGTCCGCAGGACGCGTGGCAATACTCATAAACGACCTCGTGAATGTTTCAATCGATGAGGTTGACATGCAGTATCTGTCCGGAGCCATCAAGACGGCACGCGACTTAAAGATGGATGTCATCACACTTTTTTTCTCCATGCTTTCGGACAAAAGTGCAGATGAAATCTCCATCTACCTAAAGAGCCAGAGCATTGAAGGTCTCGTCATCTTCGGACTTTCAAAGGACGATTCAAACATCTTAAGGCTTCTTGAAACAAGGGAGTTTAAAGCAGCCCTTGTGGATGCGCCGCTACTCAACGAGGACACCTCCTGCGTCTGGGTCGACCAGTACAAGGCACAGCAGGATGTCGTGAGCGAGCTTTTAAAGATGAACAAGGTAAAAAAGCTTCTTTATCTTTCGGGAAAGGAAAACAGCTTTGTCGCCGAGGGTCGTTTAAAAGCCGTAAAGGATCTTGGCAGGAAAAAGAAAATTTCTCTGCACATCGAGAAAGCCGACTTTTCCGAGAAAAAGGCCCGCGAGATAGTATTGAAGCTCGGAGACAAGTACGACGGAATAGCCTGTGCTTCGGACCTTTGCGCGATTGGAGCGATGCGAGCCCTGATAGAAATGGATATCTTCAGACCGGTATGCGGATTCGACGGACTTACACTCATGGGTTACGCAGGAAAACAGATGCTTACCGTAAAACAGGATTTCTGCTTGCTGGGAGCCGAGGCGATGAAAGAGCTCCAATCGCTTTTATGCGGAAACCCCGGTCGGGAAGTGAAAATTCCGACCGAGATAGTCAGAATCGAATATGTTGATGTAATCAGATAAACGGAGGAAAAATATGAGCTTAAGAGCAAAAATGCAGCAGGAGGTAATGCTTATGAACATGGAATCAGAGCTTGAAGACCGTGTGAAGAAAGCATACTCAAAATCAATCAGGGAGTGCACCGACAAGGAACTTTACTATGTACTCTTAACAATGACAAAGGAAATGTGCGAGCTTTCCGAGCCTATTTCGGGTGACAAGAAGGTTTACTACATTTCAGCCGAGTTCTTAATCGGAAAGCTTTTGTCAAACAACCTTATCAACTTGGGGCTTTACGACCGCATCAGCGAAATCCTTTCAAACAACGGTCACAGCCTTGCGGAAATCGAAGAGGTTGAGCCCGAACCTTCACTCGGAAACGGCGGACTCGGACGTCTTGCCGCCTGCTTCCTTGATTCTATTGCGACTTTGGGACTTCAGGGCGATGGAATCGGCTTAAACTATCACTTCGGTTTGTTTAAGCAGGTATTTAAGAATAAAGAACAGAAGGCAGAGCCCAATGACTGGATTGAAGACAAGTCATGGCTCATCGATACCGGAGTTTCTTTCCCGGTTCACTTCGGTAACCTCACCGTCAATTCAAAGCTTTACGACATCGACGTTGTAGGCTACAGAAACGGTGTGAACAAGCTTCATCTTTTCGATATCGAAACAGTTGATGAATCGATTGTCGAGCAGGGTATCGAATTTGATAAAGAAGATATCAAGAAGAATCTGACACTTTTTCTTTATCCCGACGATTCGGATGAGGCAGGAAACCTTTTGAGAATCTATCAGCAGTATTTCATGGTTTCGAATGCCGCACAGCTAATTTTAAGAGAGCTTAAAGAAAAGCAGTACGACCTTCGCCGCATGTACGATTACTGCGTAATTCAGATAAACGATACGCACCCTACCATGATTATCCCCGAGCTTATCAGGATTTTGGTAAACGACAAGGCTTTCACCATGGACGAAGCAATCGAGGTAGTATCAAAGACCTGTGCTTACACAAACCACACCATCCTCGCCGAGGCTCTTGAAAAGTGGCCTTTAAAGTATCTTGAGAAGGTTGTTCCGGATCTCGTTCCCATTATCAAGGAACTTGCCAAGAAGGTAAGGGCTAAATATAAGGATGAGGCAGTTCAGATCATCGACAAAGATGAAAGAGTGCACATGGCTCATATCGACATCCACTACGGTTTCTCCGTAAACGGTGTTGCTGCAATCCACACGCAGATCTTGGAGGAGACCGAGCTCAATCACTTCTACAAGATTTATCCCGAGAAGTTCAACAACAAGACAAACGGAATTACCTTCCGTCGTTGGCTTCTTTCCTGCAACCATGAGCTTGCAGACTACATCACAAGCCTGATCGGACCCGGTTACAAGAAGGATGCGACCCAGCTTGAAAGACTTCTTGACTTTAAGGATGACGAGATGGTTCTTGACAGACTTTCCGAGATCAAGATGGACAAGAAGAAAGAACTCTGCGCTTATATCAAGGAAAAAGAAGGTGTTACTCTTGATCCTCACTCCATCTTCGATATTCAGTCAAAGAGAATGCACGAGTATAAGCGTCAGCAGATGAATGCTCTGTACATCATTCACAAGTACCTTGAAATCAAGGGCGGCAAGAAGCCTTCAACACCTATGACCTTTATCTTCGGTGCAAAGGCAGCTCCCGCATATGTAATTGCGCAGGACATCATTCACCTTCTTCTGTGCCTGCAGGATATCATCAACAACGATCCCGAGGTTTCACCTTACATGAAGGTCCTCTTCGTAGAGAACTACAACGTAAGCTATGCCGAGAAGATTATCCCCGCCTGCGACCTTTCCGAGCAGATCTCCCTTGCTTCAAAGGAAGCTTCCGGCACGGGCAACATGAAGTTCATGCTTAACGGTGCAATCACAATCGGTACATCAGACGGTGCAAACGTTGAGATTAACGAGCTGGTAGGCGATGACAACATCTATATCTTCGGCGAGAAGTCCGAGACCGTCATCAAGCACTACGAAAAGGCCGATTACGTTTCAAAGGATTACTATGACAATTCGAAGGTCATCAAGGAAGCTGTTGACTTCATCATAAGCGACAAGTGCATGTCCATCGGGCATAAAGAAAAGCTCGAGCGTCTCTACAATGAGCTTCTTAACAAGGACTGGTTCATGACCTTGCTTGATCTTGAAGCTTATATTGCAAAGAAGGACGAGGCCTTCAAAGATTACGAGAATCGTTCGAAGTGGAAGAAGATGATGCTTGTCAACATCGCAAAGGCAGGATTCTTCTCATCCGACAGAACAATTGCCGAGTACAACAGAGACATCTGGCATTTAAAGACAATGGATTAATCGGAAAAAGAAAAAGCGTTCCGCTTGCGGAACGCTTTTTTGCTATATAGGAAATTACTTGCCTCTCCCTTTGGGAGAGGTGGCCGAGCGAAGCGAGGACGGAGAGG
>CAVJJQ010000122.1:0-7479 GCA_963649755.1 bacterium
AAATTCGACAACCGCATGGTTATACGGATGTTCAAGTGTCAACACTTCTCTTTTAGGTATCGGAGAAAGAACGGGAAACACCCCTCTTGAAGCTATGGTATTTGAGTATGCTCAGCTCAAGGGCGATTTAAACGGAATGGATACGAGAGTCATAACGGAGCTTGCCGAATATTATGAAAAAGAAATCGGATATCACATTCCCGATCAGACTCCTTTCGTAGGTAAGAATTTCAATGTGACAAGAGCAGGCGTTCATGCGGACGGATTGCTTAAAAACGAGGAGATTTACAACATTTTCGATACGGATAAATTCTTAAATCGTCCCGTTATTTGTGCGGTTTCAAATACAAGCGGACTTGCTGGAATTGCTCACTGGATCAATACAAAGTTTAAACTTCCGGCTGAAAAGCATGTAGACAAGAATTCCGAACTCGTTCATATGATGAAGGAATGGGTAGACGAGCAGTATGCACAGGGTCGTGTAACCGTTATGACAGATGATGAGCTCTTTAAAGAATTAGAAGTTTGCACCAAGAAATTAAATATGGAGAATTTATGGGAAACTACAACCTAAAAGAAGAAGTTACCGATAAATACTCTCTCAGGGGAAGAGTTTTTAATAAAATCCGTGAGGATATTCTTTCCGGTAAATTCAAAGAGAATGATGAACTTAAAGAAATAGCAATCGGTGAGGAACTCGGTGTTTCGAGGACACCTGTGCGTGAGGCATTCAGACAGCTTGAACTTGAGGGCCTGATTTCAATTGTCCCGAACAAGGGGGCTTACGTAACCGGCGTTACCATGAAGGATGTAAAGGACATCTACATGATCCGTTCAAAGCTTGAAGGCTTATGCGCTTCGTGGTCCTGCGAACATATTACGGACGAGCAACTTGAGGAAATGGAAGAGAACATCTACCTTGCGAAGTTTCATGCCGAGCGCGGACATTTCGACCAGATGGCGGAGCTTGATTCAAGATTTCATGAGATACTTTATGAATCCTGCGATTCGAAAAGACTCGAACATCTTTTAAAGGATTTCCATCAATACGTTCAAAGAGTCAGAAAGAAGACCTTATCAACAACCGAAAGAGGCATTGCTTCAAACGAAGAGCACCAAAGGATAATGGAAGCGATAAAGAACAAGAATCCCGAAGAAGCGGACAGACTTGCTACGCTCCATATTCACAATGCCTACGAAAATATGTTAAAAAACGGCTTAAAGGAGGCCTACTCAAATGAGTGATAAAATTAAAATGACCGTTCCGCTTGTCGAGATGGACGGAGATGAAATGACAAGGATTTTATGGAAGATGATTAAGGACGAACTTATTCTTCCGTATGTCGATTTGAAGACCGAATATTACGATTTGGGACTTGAAAACAGAAATGCAACTTCCGATCAGGTTACCAAGGATGCGGCAAATGCAACCTTAAAGTACGGTGTTGCCGTTAAATGTGCGACCATCACCCCCAACCAGGCGAGAGTCGAGGAGTACAAGCTTAAGGAAATGTGGAAGAGCCCTAACGGCACCATCAGAGCAATGCTTGACGGAACCGTATTCAGAGCTCCGATTATTGTAAACGGTATCAAGCCATGCGTTACGAACTGGAAGAAACCAATTACACTTGCCCGTCATGCTTACGGTGATGTTTACAAGAACGCGGAAATTAAAGTACCCGGTCCCGGAAAGGCCGAGCTTGTATTTACCGCAGAAGACGGAACAGTTACAAAAGAGCTTATCCATGAATTCAAGGGTCCCGGAATCATTCAGGGTATTCACAATACCATCGCATCCATCACAAGCTTTGCTTATGCATGTTTTAACTATGCACTTGAGACAAAGCAGGATTTGTGGTTTGCCACCAAGGATACTATTTCCAAGAAGTATGACCATACATTTAAGGATATCTTCCAAGACATCTACGATTCCGAGTATAAAGAAAAATTTGCCGAAGCAGGTATCAAATACTTCTATACTCTTATCGATGATGCCGTTGCCAGAGTTGTAAAGGAAGAAGGCGGCTTTATATGGGCGTGCAAGAACTATGACGGCGATGTAATGAGCGACATGGTTTCATCCGCTTTCGGTTCTTTATCCATGATGACGAGCGTGCTCGTGTCGCCTAAGGGAGTATTTGAATACGAGGCTGCACACGGAACGATTCAGAAGCATTATTATCGTTATCTTGAAGGCGAGGAGCCGAAGTCAAATCCCATTGCAACAATCTTTGCGTGGAGCGGAGCACTTAAAAAGAGAGGCGAGCTTGACGGAAACAAGGAGCTTGCCGATTTCGGAGAAAGACTTGAAAAAGCCGTTATCAAGACCGTTGAAAGCGGAATTATGACAGCCGACTTAAGTCGTATTTCAACACTTGCTAAGACAAAGACCGTTAATACGATGGATTTCTTTAAGGCTATAAAAGAAAACATTTAATCTTTTATTTTCCCCTCTGAATGATTCAGAGGGGATTTTTGCCGTCATTATGAGATTGACAGCTATTTAACAATCAGTTAAAATTGTCTTTAGTTATTGCGTAAAAAATATAGGGGATTAAAATAGATATGGATGATAAAAATATTTCACAAGCCGTTATCGGGAGACTTCCGAGATACTTACGTTACCTCGGAGAATTGAAGGACTCCAATGTCGAGCGAATCTCATCGCAGGAGCTCTCGGAACTGATGCATGTGACTGCTTCGCAGATCAGGCAGGATTTTAACAACTTCGGCGGTTTCGGACAGCAGGGGTACGGATACAAGGTCAACTACCTATATGATGAAATTGCAAAGATTCTTGGAATTAACAGAGCCCATCATCTGGTAATTATCGGTGCCGGAAACTTGGGTCAGGCGCTTGCCAACTATATGAACTTTGAAAGAAGAGGTTTTCATTTTACCGGCATCTTTGACAATAATCCCGAGCTTTACGACAAGAAGATTCGTGACATGTATGTGCAGCCCATGGATCATCTTGAAGCTTTCGTCAAGGAGAATGCCATCGATATAGCGGTTCTGACCATTCCCAAGACAAGTGCTGTAAAGGTTGCCGAACAGCTTGTAAACTGCGGGGTAAAGGCATTTTGGAACTTCGCTCATGTTGATTTAAACGTTCCGAAGGGAATAGTTGTCGAAAATGTTCACCTTTCGGATTCTCTTATGAAGCTTACTTATAAAATTTCCCGTATGGAATCGGATAATATTTAATCGGAGGCATATGACTAAATCAGACGAGGATTTTACCCGGGCGCTTCAAGGTAAGAAGATTCCCATCCTTACCCTTGACAATAACTGGCACAGGTTGTTTACCCAGACAAACCCGACTCCCGAGATAAAAGTATTGGAGTCGGAAGTCAATGAACTTTTAAAAAAACAGGCCCGCTTAACCAAAAGAAAAAATGATCTGACCGCGTTAAAAAGAAAGACTATGGACGAAATCGTCGGTTTCATGGATGATATTTCCAAAAACGACGAGAAAGTTCAAAAGCTTTTGGACGAAAAGAAGAGCATCATAGAGCAGGTTAATGACAAGCTCAAGGAAGCTGCGGAAGACTATCATGAGACGAGCAAGCTCCTTGAAAGCAAGAATTTTGACTTAATGATTGCAACGATGGACGTCTGCTACGACGAGGTTCAGTCAAACTATGAAGAAATCCTGAATATCGAGCAGTGGGTTACAAGCATGCGAATCGAGCTTAAGAAAAACCTTGCGGAAAAGGAAACCAAGACATCGAGAAACCATGCCCTGTATACCTATATGAAGAATATTTTCGGCACGGAGGTTATCGATATTTTTGATTTGAATTACCATGTCGACAGGAACAAGGCAAGCGGTTTGGATTTAAAGTAGAGTAATTGACGATTACTTTTCCGGATGATATATTGTAATTTGTGCTTTTAAAGGTAAGTTTAATGTGGTACATAATTTTAACGGCAGTTCTGATTGTTTTGGTAATTGCTGACATAATAATCAGATGCATAAAGAAAATTTCGCCTCCCGTCCAAGATGAAAATGAAATCATTTCCATGGTAAATGAAGGCCATGAACAGGGTGTTTTGGAAACCGATGAGGCGACCATGATAAACAATATATTTGAATTCGGCGACAAAGAAGCCGGAGAGATTATGATAAATCGTTCAAATATATTGGCAATCGACAAGAAGATGCTTTTTCACGAAGCTCTTCATTTCATGCTTTCAAACAGGAACTCAAGATATCCCGTTTATGATGAAAATCTCGACAATATTGTCGGCATTCTTTATTTAAAGGATGCAATGCGTTTTCATGCAAAGGATGAGAGTCTGGAGGCTCCGATTTGTGACATCAAGGGTCTTATCAGGAAGGCTATGTTCATTCCCGAGACCATGAATATCAACGATCTTTTTAAGACCATGCAGTCTAAAAAGACCCAGATGGCAATAGTCATCGATGAGTATGGTCAGACGGTGGGGCTTATCTCGATGGAAGATATCCTTGAGGAAATTGTCGGAAATATCCTTGATGAATATGATGAAGAAGAAAAGCATATCAGGAAGACCGGCAAGGATTCGTATATCGTAGACGGTTTCACACCGCTTTCCGATATTGAAAAGGTTATTCCCGTTAAATTTGAAACCGAGGACTTTGAAACGTTAAACGGTTTCATGATTTCAAAGCTTGACAGGCTTCCCGAAAAGGGTGAGAAATTTTCCATCGACTTGGGAGATTATTCTTTTTCCATTATTAAGGTTGAAAACAGGAACATATCAAAGGTTTCTGTCAAAAAAATAGATAAACAAACGAAAGAAGGAAATTAAATGTCAGGACATTCAAAATTTGCTAATATCAAGCATAAAAAAGAAAAAAACGATGCCGCCAAGGGTAAGATTTTTACCATTATCGGACGTGAAATCGCAGTTGCCGTTAAAGAAGGCGGACCGGATCCGAACAATAACTTCAAGCTTGCAACCGTTATTGCCAAGGCTAAGGCAAACAACGTACCCAACGATACCATCGAAAGAGGTATTAAGAAGGCAGCCGGCGAAGGCAACGGTGTAAATTACGAGTACTGTACTTATGAAGGTTACGGCCCCAACGGAATTGCCATTATTGTTGACTGTCTTACCGACAATAAGAATCGTACCGCCGCAAACGTCAGAAGTGCATTTACAAAGGGCCAGGGAAGTATCGGAACCCAGGGATGCGTATCCTTTATGTTTGACAAGAAGGGTCAGATCTATATAGACAAAGAGGACTGCAACATGGATGCAGACACCCTTATGATGACCGTTCTTGATGCGGGAGCAGAAGATTTCAATGAAGAAGAGGATTGCTATGAGGTTCTTACCGATCCAAACGACTTCGATACCGTTTTAAAGAACCTCGAAAAAGAAGGTATTTCTTTTTCAAGCGCCGAAGTTACCATGATTCCTCAAAACTATGTAAGCGTAACCGACGAAAACGCAGTTAAGCTTTTGCAGAGAATTTTAGACCTTCTTGACGAAGAGGACGACGTTCAAAACGTTTATACCAACTGGGAAGAGGAAGAATAATCGATAAAGGGGTAAGAGTATGGACAGACTTGCTATTATAGTTCCCTGTTACAATGAAGAAGAGGTTTTAAAGATTGCTTCTAAGGCTCTTCGCGATGTACTAAAGGATTTGTCGGATAAAGAAAAGATTTCCAAAGACAGTTTTATTCTGTTTGTAAACGACGGATCGAAGGACAGAACCTGGGAGCTTATCGAGGAAGAACATGCACTTTTCCCTCATGAGGTCTTCGGACTCAAGCTTGCCGGCAATGTGGGTCACCAATTTGCCCTGACTGCGGGTTTGATAAGTGCAATCGATATGTGTGATATGTCGGTATCGATTGATGCGGACCTTCAGGATGATGTCGATGTCATCGAAGAAATGATTGACAAGTTCCATGCAGGCAAGGATATCGTATATGGTGTCAGGAAAAAACGTACCACGGATACTTTCTTTAAACGTACGACGGCTCAGGCTTTCTACAAGCTTATGAGCGGTATGGGCGTTAAGACAGTTTACAATCACGCCGATTTCAGACTTATGAGTAAGCGCGCAATGGTTCAGTTTTCCGAGTATAAAGAGTACAATCTGTTCCTTCGCGGAATGATGCCTCTTATCGGCTACGAAACCGACTGTGTCTACTATGACAGGAAGGAAAGAGTTGCCGGAGAGAGTAAGTATCCTTTAAAGAAGATGCTTGCACTTGCCTTTAACGGAATTACATCCTTCAGTGTTAAGCCTATTTCAATGATAACAGGTTTGGGCGTATGTATTGTCGTTTTAAGCGTTATAGCAGCTATTTATGCACTTGTTTCTTTCTGCTTGGGAAGGGTAACCCCCGGATGGACCTCGCTTATTCTTTCGATATGGTTTTTAGGCGGCCTGCAGCTTGTATGCATCGGCCTTGTAGGACAGTATATCGGAAAGATTTATATCGAAGTAAAGCACAGACCTCGTTACAATATCGAGAAACTGCTTACGGATAAAGAAAACGGAAACGAATAAATTAAAACTCGTGCAGGCATCTTAGCCTGAACCTTGGAGGATATATGCAGGTAAAAAAGGGCATCTTTGGATACGTAGTCGGAACATTGGCTACCCTTGTCATGAGTTTTAATTTATATTTACTCTTTGTTAAGTTGTTTACCGAGATTGATCTTTCGACTAATTTTGAATTTTCTTTCTTTAACATTCCGATTGAAGCTTTTTGCGGAATTTCCGCCGTAATTCTTTGCTGCGGAATTTTTGCGCTTATTATATTTTTTAAACACATTTGGGCTTTGAAGAAAAGCCCTCGTTTTAATGAAAAGGCCTTGAACATTGTTTCGATGGTCTTTTTTGCGCTTTTCACTCTTGCATTTATCATCTTCGGTATTTATTCATATAATGCTGCTCTTGATAATACTTTCGGCAATGACGGTTATTCAAAGCTTGTATCATGTTTTGAAGGAAAAAATGTAAACTTTGACAACTTAATCGAATGTTCATACATTTATGTCCTTAAGTTTCTGATGAATATTTTCGGATTCTTCGACAATGTAATTGTTTACTTTAACCTTTGCCTTTGTACTGTATCAATTGTGTTATTTTCTTTTTCTTCCAAGTTCTTGTTTGGATCTTTGACTGCTCCTTTTTTGTCACTGGGCCTTTCATTTGTTTCCTATATTAACCGATTGATTTACGATTTGTCGGGCATAACACTTTGGTTTTTCATTGTCTCAATTGTCGTATTTGTTGTTTCGTATTTCTGTGAATTAAACAAAAACAGGTATCCCTTGACTTTTGTGCTTGTTTTTCTTGCCCTTGCTTTCTTCTTTAAGGGAATGAGGGAGATTATATTTATTCCTTCGTTCTTTTTGTTTAATTTCTCATTTGACAGTTTAACGGACGTATTTTCTTCATATGAGATTGTCGGTATTGTCTTAACAGTTCTTGCTCTTTACGGATGTCTTTCTTTTTACATCACC
>CAVJJQ010000123.1:0-7432 GCA_963649755.1 bacterium
GAGCATCTGCCTTACAAGCAGAGGGTCATAGGTTCGAGCCCTATAGGCCCCATTTATTCCGACGAATTACACACATGGCGAGATAGCTCAGTTGGCTAGAGCACGCGGTTCATACCCGCGGTGTCGAGGGTTCGAATCCCCCTCTCGCTATTATCGGGGTGTGGCTCAGGTGGTAGAGCGCCACGTTAGGGACGTGGAGGCCGCAAGTTCAAGTCTTGTCACTCCGACTGTCAGAAAATCCCTTGAAACTGTGATTTCTTAGTAAAATCAATGGTTTCAAGGGATTTTTCATGTTCTGAAAGTCCTAAAATATTTAAAAAATCAATACGAATTTAGCGGATAAATTGAAAAAGGGTCCACGGATGTGTCCATGAAAATTGTCCACGAATCTAAAAAGTAATTACTTTTTACATTACAAAAACGCAGATCCCAAAGCATCGGAAATCTTCTTTCTGCGGTCGGCATCCTTCATGATCATTGAATGCTGATACACAGTCTTAAGCACCGAATCTGTTGACCATCCCCCATATCCTGAATAGTCTTCTGATCAACTCCCATGTCCATCATCTTCGACGCAAAGTAATGCCTCAGCTTGTGCACAGAGAACTCCGGCATTCCGAGCTTCTTCTGCGTCCTCAACAAATAATTTGATATGCTCTGCGGAGACCCATTGTAGAAATACCCTTGCTCCTGAATAATTTTGACCACTTCCTCCGGAATAATGATGTCTCTCGTTGATTTAGTAGTCTTGGTGGTCTTCACAACCCATAATTATGCTTGGTCATGTCTTACAAGTATAATTTGCTCTATCTTCCTTGGAAGCGCAATGGAAATCTTGCAGTTTGCAGGTGTTGCCGTAGGTACATTTGATGTATGGGATATTGTTGCAGAGGCGATTGGAACCGTGACCGGAGCAATTATTATAAAACAAGCATGGAGGAGATAATAATGAGAAAAATCGGTAAGACCGGTGCAATTGTATTGTGCCTTGCTCTTTTCTCGGCTTTGCATTAGGAAGCGGAAGTTCAGGATCGAGCACATCAACATCGGAAAGTACCAAGGAGGAAACATCAGCAGTAACAAGTCAGACGGAAACTTCGTCGGAGACTACAGAATCCGTTGCAGCAACAGATACAAGCAGTGAAGATGCCAAAACGGAGTTTTATGTAGGTGACACATTTGAAAACAAAGGTTTAAGCATAACCTATGTGAGCAGCGAAGATTACGAAAGCGATAACGAGTTTATTGCCCCTGCGGATGGGAATAATTCATAAGATTGTATTTTCATGTAGATAACCAATCATCATCGGATCAATCAATATCAACTTATAGCTTTAATTGCTATGCGGATGGTTATGAGTGTTCCGCAACATATATGGAAGATGATATTTCGGCTTCCCTTTCTACAGGAAGAAGTACAGACGGAGCTGTGTATTTTGAAGTACCGGTAGATGCTGCTGAAATTGAAGAAGAATACGAGTACAACCTTTTTTCAGATAAAAAGATTAAGTTTATCTATGAAGGAGATAAAGACAGTGGCTTGATATTCGAAAAGAACACCACTGAAAGTGAAGATGCTTTGCACGTTGGAGATTCTTTAGAAACAAAGAATTTAAAAATTTCTTATTTAAATGCCGCAGAGTATGTAAGCGATAATATGTTTATACAGCCGGCGGATGGAATGAAATATATATACATTGAACTTGAATTTGAAAATCTGTCATCAACAGATCAGTCAATTTCATATTTTTCATTTGAATGTTATGCTGATGGCGCAAGTTGCTCCGGTTATTACGGAATGGATGATTTGTTATCTGCAACTCTTTCAAGCGGAAGAAAGGCCAAGGGTACGGTCGCGTTTGAAGTGCCCGCAGATGCATCGGTTATAGAAATTGAGTTTGAAGACAATATTTGGACTGATAACAAAATTATTTTCGCGTATAATTAATTTTGAAAGGAAAATTACGACATATGAAAACTTGGAAACTTGTAGCGGGAATTCTTTCGATGGTAATTTTTATTATGGTTGAGTTTCAGTCCTGCGCAGCAGGAATTGTGAATAGTCTTGGAGAAACCGGTGAAGTATCCGGATCTATCGGTTTTTTATGCGGTATACTGATTCTGACCGGAGGAATTATTTCTGTTGTAACACGAAACTCAACAAAGAAGGGTGGAAATGTTGCCCTCATTGTTATTTTTGGACTTGCAGCTCTTATGGGATTTGCGGGACATGGAAATTATAGCGACCTTATCATATGGTCAGTTTGGGCGTTGATTAATGCGATTTTGGCTCTGATTGCAATTTTTCTTTCGAAGAAAGCTATATCGTCTAATGAAGGTGATGGAGTTCAGTAACTTTTAACTTATAAATTTACAATCCGGTTGAAGTTCTTGGACGACTGTGCTATTGTAAGGATAAAGAAAGACACTTGCGCAAACAAGTGCCTTTCATGGAGCCCAACTCCAAAGGTGGAGCTTCCCAAAAGGTTAGTTACCTCTTAGACAGAGGCACCCGTCCTGGTGCTGACAGGGCGGGTATTTTTATTTTCGCTTTTTTCTCTTGTCGAGAAAGGTAAGCAATGCTATGAGCAAACTGCAAGCGGATAGCGGCAAGCCAACTATTCCGATGATAATCATAACGATTTCATATGCTGTCATAAGCACACCTCCCTTCTTGCGTATTCCGGGAAACCGGTCATTAAGCTCGGGAGGCAACCACCCCTGTCGTGGACTCCAAACAAATAATAGCACGAATGTTCGTTGCATACAACAAAATTCAACGGATATAAAAATCAGGATATAAAAACCAGACGCGGTCTTTGACCGCGTCTTTTATTGCTGTAAGTATTCTAAAGAACATTTGTTTTGCGTAGCGTTTTGTTATATACTTTCTTTATCATAATTTTAAGGAGCAGGTTTTATGGCAAGTTCATACAGCTGTGATACGTGCAGAAATTACGTATATGATGAGGATTACGAGGCCTATGTGTGCGACGTGAATATGGATGAGGACGACTACGGACGCCTCATGACAAGCGCAAAATTCGAGTGCCCTTACTATGACGGCGACGATGAGTATAAGGTCGTAAGACATCAGCTTTAAGGATTAGATATGGAAAAAGAAAATAAAAATGCTGTTTTTTGTCCGGTTCTTTCTAAATGCGGAGCATGCAAGTACTTGGAAATGGAATACGGCAAACAGTTAAAGAAAAAAGAAAAATATGTGCAGGAGATTTTAAAACCATTCTGCAAAGTCAGCGGAATAACCGGGATGGAAAAGCCCTTTAACTATAGGAATAAAGTAACAAGGGCTTTCGGAATGAGTAAGAATAAAGTTCCGGTTTTCGGCATTTACGAAGAAAAATCGCATAAGATTGTGCAAGTTGATAAATGCTTCATTGAGGACGAAAAAGCGGGTGAAATAATAAAAACAATATTTTCACTTTTACGTTCATTTAAGATAAGGGTTTACGATGAGGATACAGGGTATGGGTTACTTCGATATGTAATGGTCAGAAAGGCCTTTGCCACGGGCGAGTATATGGTTGTTTTGGTCACTGCTTCACCGGTATTTCCGTCAAAACAGAATTTCTGCAAAGCGCTGAGACAAAAGCATCCCGAAATTACTACCATTGTTCAAAATATTAACTTGAGAACGGATTCACTGGTCTTATCGGATAAAGAAAATGTCCTGTATGGAAAGGGCTACATAGAGGACAGACTCTGCGGCAAGCTTTTCAAACTTTCGTCGCGTTCTTTTTACCAGGTTAACCCGGTACAGACGGAAATCCTGTACAAAAAAGCGATTGATTATGCCGGCCTGACAGGCAAAGAAATTGTGCTTGATGCTTATTCCGGGATAGGGACAATCGGAATAATAGCCGCCGACAGAGCCGGTAAGGTTATAAGCGTCGAAGTGAATAGAGATGCCGTAAGGGATGCAGTGACCAATGCCAAAAAGAACAACTTAAAGAACATAACCTTCTATGCGGAAGATGCCGGATCCTTTATGGAAAAGCTTTCCGAGGATAAAGCAAAAATCGATGTTGTGTTTATGGATCCTCCCAGGCAGGGTGCAAGCAAAGAATTCATTGACGCATTATTGATGTTGAAACCAGCAAGAATCGTATATATTTCCTGCGGCCCCGAAAGCCTCGGAAGAGACCTTGAATTGCTTACAAAGGGTGGATACGTGGTAAAAAAGGCGGAGTGCGTGGACATGTTCCCACATGTGAATCATGTCGAGACGGTATGTCTTTTGTCCAAACTCCACGAAGCGAAACATCATGTGAATGTGAAACTTGATATGGATGAGATGGATTTGACAGCTGCGGAGAGTAAGGCGACTTATGAGGAGATAAAGAAGTACGTAGCGGAGCATAATGATGGGATGAAGGTATCTAATCTGTATATTGCACAGGTGAAGAGAAAGTGTGGAATTGAGGTTGGAGAGAACTTTAACCTACCTAAGTCAGAGGATTCCAGACAGCCACAGTGTCCAACGGAAAAAGAGGATGCGATTGTAGAGGCTTTAAAAACATTTAAGATGGTTTAACTTTTATAAATGATAGATGTGGAGCGTTGTAATGTATGCGTGAAGTATGTCTCATATGAAAAAGGAAGTGGAACAATGAGAAGAAATGATGGAAGAGAAACATGGTTCAGATTGCTGGAATGGGATAAAGGACAAACACCGGCAGAACGTTTGGCGGCAATAATTTTGACCAATGAGGGGTTTAGAAATATTGATCCTTCGCATCCATTAGGAGGAAAGGATGGCTTGAAAGATATGGTCATTTCTTATAATGGAGCAAGATGGGTTGGTGCGGTATATTTTCCTAGAGGACAACAGGATTTTTCTGTAATAAAAAATAAGTTTATTCATGATCTGAAAGGCGTGAAAAAGAATGGGGCAAATGGGATTGCATTTATAACAAATCAGGAACTGCGTTTGGCAGAAAGAAAAGACCTATCTGAAATAGATACAAATGTAGATGTTCAAATATACCATTTAGAGCGTATTGCAAGTTTGCTGAATTCTCCTCAATACTATGGTGTTAGAATGGAATTTCTTGATATGGAAATGAATAAAGAAGAGCAGCTGGCTTTTTTGCATCTCAAACTGATAAGATGAACAATATAGAAAATGTTCTGGCTAGATTAGTTTCGAATATAGAGAATACGGATTGTAAACGTCGATTACCAGAAAAAAGAAGAAACACTGAAGATGAAGAGTTTGATGAAGATTTAAAATATTTTGATGAGCCTCGTAGTATTGAGGAAATTGTTGAGGCTACAGAAGAATTCTTGGACAAAATATGGTTTGATAGACATTTATCGCTGAGGTATCGGATAGAAACTGGTGTTGAAACAGTAGATTCTGAGATATGGAAAGGTGCATTACAGTCTGCGCAACGGGTTATAGAAAAATATGGAGAAGAAAACCTAGGACCATATAGTGATTTTGAATGGGGAATGCTTAATGGTAAGCTTTCTGCATTGAGATGGGTATTAGGTGATGAATGGGATATGCTAGATACATAGTGAATACTAGAGAGTATAAAAAAGAACCATAATTTTAAAGGATGAAGTAATGAAAACAGACAGATTATACGCATTAACTTTATATCTGCTTAATCACGGAAAATCTTCTGCATCAGAGTTGGCAAAGCATTTTGAAGTATCGGTGCGGACGATTCAGAGGGATATAGAGGCATTGTGTCAGGCAGGTATTCCAATTTGCGCTCTTACTGGTACAAATGGTGGATATGAAATTTTAAGTGATTTCAAAATGAATAACCAACTTGCATCGAAAGATGAATATGCCTATATTGCAACTGCGATAAATGGATTAAAAACGGTTACTAATAATCCGGTGGCTGATGATATTTATGAGAAAATAACAGCTATATCCAAGAACAGTAATACAGGTATGATTCTGGATTTTTCCGTATTAAGAGAGGGCGATGAGAAATTACTTCAAATCTTGCAATCTGCGGTTAAGAATAAGCAAGTGGTAAGATTTACATATACAAATAATGGAGGAGAAACAAGGCAACATTGTGTAGAACCGATAGCAGTGATTTATAAATGGTATGCTTGGTATATGTTGGCCTATAATACGGCGAAACAGGATTATAGAACCTATAAGCTGGTCAGGATGGAAGATGTTTGTATAACAGAAGATGAATTTTCCAAGGAGCATAAGTCGGCACAGGATATTTTAAATGATTGTGACAATTCCTATCAGGGAAAGGACATATCCACAAGTGTTCGGATGCGATGCCGTGGAAATGCGATACACAGAATAAAGGAATATTTAAACGGACAGCTAATAGAAACATGTAATGATGGTAGTTTTATTATGGAGATTCATATTGTAGAGAAGGAACAATGGTGGATTGGCGTTGTTTTGTCACAGGGAAAAGAAGTTGAGATTATAGAACCGGAGCATATAAAAGAACGGATTATTAATAGTGCAAAAGATATTCTTTTTTTATACGATAAACTATGACATACAGATGTCGTAATTTGTGTGAGACAATATGTACGAAGTTATTTAATGATTAACAAATTACGATATGGAGGTTAATAAGAAGATGAGTATTGATGTATATGAACAAATTCCTGTTATGGAAAGCGAAAAGTTTCTGCTGAGAGCAATTGAGAATGGAGATGCAGAGCATTTGCTTAAGGTATATTCTGATAAGGATGCAGTACCGCTTTTCAACAGTGATAATTGTGTGAATGGTTTTTACTATACTTCAATTGAAGAAATGAAGGATACTATTGCGTTTTGGAAGAGAGAATATCAAAACAGATATTATGTACGGTGGGCTATTATTGACAAAAATGCTAACTGTGCAATTGGTACAATAGAATTGTTTAACCGAAAGGCAAAGGATTATTTCAATAATTGCGGATTGCTTAGACTGGATTTAAGAAGTGATTATGAAAAACAAGATATTATAGAGGATATTCTTGGGCTTATTATTCCTGAAACAAAAGATATGTTTGCTTGTGAAATGATTGCCACTAAGGCAGTTTCAATTGCCCAAGAGCGTATACAGGCTTTAGAACATATGGGATTTTGTCTGTCGGAAGAAGCTTTAATAGGAGGACATGATGGAACGAAGTACAATTCCTACTATGTTCGGGAGGTGTAAGGAATGGCTTTTGATTTCAAGAAAGAATATAAAGAATTTTATATGCCGAAAGACACACCGTCTATCGTAACTGTTCCGAAAATGAACTATATAGCGGTAAGGGGAAGCGGCAATCCAAATGATGCAGACGGAGAATACAAGCAGGCGATCGGACTTCTGTATGGAATTGCATTTACGATTAAAATGAGCAAAAAGGAAGATCATCAGATGGTGTCACGCGTCAAATTATAGTTCCTACCTACGGCAAACTTACCGCAAATTAAATT
>CAVJJQ010000124.1:0-7398 GCA_963649755.1 bacterium
CATAGAGAGCTGTAATTTTGCTTTCAGTCTGTCTCACGCTCATGATGCGCTCCTTTCAGACTGACGGCTCATTTGTGGCAGCTCCATTATATCACAGGTTCCGTCGTTTGTAACCATATCATTGCGTACAATCCGCAGAATTTTATCCTCCATGGTCTCGCCGCCGTTATCGCCGAACACGACTCTGACCTTGTAGGTGGTGCCGCCGATTCGGCGGATGATAAACTGTTCCCGCTTGTTTTGCTCCATCTTGTCCCTCCTTGAAAAATCCTTTGTTCCCTGGTATACTGATTGTGGTTCCGGCGTGTGTAAGCCGGAGATGTCATATATCTTTGTCATAGCTGTTCTGCACACTGTGCTCCTCCTTTCTTTGAACAACGGGCAGAGAAAATAACCTTAGTAACCGCCATTACAATTACTTCTCTACTGACAGGAGAAATACGGGGTGTAAATCGGAACCGTTTTTGAAAAAAAGAAAAATATTTTTTCGGGGAGGTGAAGCTGTCGTGGAACCATGGGAGGATGAACTGCTGCCGGATGATATTTTTTCCGATAAGGAAGAAGATACCGAGGAGCAAATAGAGGAACCAGGCCTTGAAATGGATGAGGATGGCTTTACCGATTGGGAGGATGCGTCTGACGGGGCGCTGAAGGATGCGCTTGCGGAGAAACGCGCTTTAGAACTGGAATGTGAGCTGGAGCAGGACGAGCATCCCAGAGACTACGATGCAGAGATAGAGGACGAGGAGGAAGAAGCCGCGCCCACCAGCGAGAAGCGGCTCAAACGTGAAATTCTTGCGGAGGCATTGAAGCGCACGGAGGATTCTGCCCGGACGTTGGCGGATTTTCAGAAGGTCGTAGAGGAATGGAATCGGCTCGACCGCAATCGGGAACGCAGGGAACGTGACCACGAAAACCTGCGTGGAGATGTTCCATTGGAGTTTCAAGCTGTGCCTGATCCGAAGATCACCCCGCTGTGGATGAATCTGCCGGGGTTCCGTCAGCTCTGTCAGGGAAACTTTCTCGATATCATCTTCTCCTGTCCCTACGAGCTGCACGAGCTGACGGCAAGCCACTTTATCTCCAAGCTCTTTCTCAGCCTCAGTGACGAGCAGAAAGAAGTGCTGTATTATCTGTTCATCAGGCAGTACAGTACCGCAAGGCTTGCCGCCATCCGCGGACAGTCCGACCGGAATATCCGAAAGCTGCGGATGACCATTCAAAAAAAGCTGCAAAAGCAAATGTACGAGCATCTGAGCGAAAAACAGGAAAACAATCGCGGTCTTACTCTGCGGGAGCGCGAGTTCATGGAGGAATATGAAGCGTTGCTGCAGAGCATGGGTAAGGATGCCGTGATCCGCCGAGAGAACAAAACAAAGCCGAGAAAAAAGAAAACCACCCTTGACGATGGCAAGGACGGTTGATACAATAGTAATATAGTTAATATATAGATGGATTACGATTTGAGGTGAACGGCATCATGAACAACCTGTTTGCACAGTCCCGTTCCCATTGGGTACGGTATGACCGCTATGAGATCAAAACCGGCAAGGACGGGAGGCGCTATATCACGCCGGAAAAGACGGCAAAACCTGATGTATATAATCCGCTGAAGGATTCCTCTGAGATGGTATTAGAGGCTTTGAATGTGGGAATGCTGATGATGAACCGCGGTCCGGAGGAGGTTGTAGAAAAGGCGATTATGGCCTTTGTAACCCATTACGGCCTGCTGGGGTTGATGACGGCGCTCCCGACAACGCCGTCATTTATGGAATATGAGGCGGTATATCTTCCAAAGAACCATTTTATAAAGGAAGAGAGCATGGAGACAAATGACTACCTCGCTCTGTTCTACCCCTTTGACAGCCTGGATGTGGTGAAAAAAGGCGTAGAATCCAGTTGGAGCGTGTCCGGCGATAATATGATGGTTGCACTGACCATGACCTTCCTGGATGAGCCGATGGCAAAAAACATGAGCTTTCAGCGGGAGTATGCCGAGCCATATGACTGGGTGGCGCAGCAGTTCAAGGACTGGGCGTTCACGCTGGCATCCTCCATCCTGTACTATAACGATTATGATACGATAGACGAGGGGACGCGAAACCTCTATCGCAAAGCTATGGCCGCCTTCGGCGGCATTGCTCCAAGCTATCATATTGAACTGCTGGATAAGCCGACGATCTATTGGGACTTCCATTCGCTGCTGTTAGGTATCCAGATGATGTTCAGCTTTATGCTGGTGGATGATGCGAAACCTCTGCGGCTGTGCAAGCACTGCCAGAAGGTATTCCTCGGCAGCCGTGCCAATTCCGCCTTTTGCAGCGCAAGATGCAAAAATCAGTATAATGTCTATAAGAGCAGAGGGAAAAATAAGGGACAGGACGGTGATGAAGATGCCTGAGAGCCAGAACATTGAATGGAAAAGCAAGTGGAAAGACGAATATCTGGAATGGATCTGTGGCTATGCCAATGCGCAAGGCGGAAAAATCTATATTGGCTGTGATGATGACGGCAAAGTAGTTGGTCTGCCAAATGCCAGAAAACTGCTGGAGGATGTGCCAAACAAGATTCGTGATGCCATGGGCATTATTGTCGGTGTGAATTTGCTGGAGAAAGACGGATTGGAATATATTGAAATTGATGTTCCTTCCTATCCCATCGGTATTTCCTGCAAAGGTGTCTACTACTACCGCAGCGGCAGCACTCGTCAGGTGTTGACCGGCCCTGCGTTGGAAGCTTTCCTTATGCGCAAACGCGGAGCTACGTGGGACAATCTTCCTTTACCTGCCTTTTCAATAGCAGATGTGGACGATAGAGTTGTTTCCAAGTTCAAGAGCCTTGCCGTGAAGAAAGGTCGCATGGAAACAAGTTTGTTGGAAGAACCAAAGGAAATTCTGTTGGATAAGCTGCATTTAAAGAACGGCGATTACCTGACAAACGCCGCTATGCTGCTGTTCAGCAATGATCCGGAGAGATATCAGACAGGCGCATACATCAAAATCGGCTATTTCGAAAATGATGCTGAATTGCTTTATCAGGACGAAATCCACGGTTCCATCTTGGAGCAGGTGGATAAGGCACTGGACATTATTTATTTGAAGTATATGCGAGCCAAGATCCGCTACGAGGGTGCCCAGCGCATTGAACGGTACTTTGTGCCGGAGGCAGCGCTCCGGGAAGCTCTGCTGAATGCTATCTGCCATAAACAGTATCAGTCTGGGATTCCGATACAGATCAGCATATATGAAGATCGGCTTTATGTGGCAAACGTCGGGAGCCTGCCGGAGGATTGGACATTGGAAAATCTGATGCAGAAGCACGCTTCCAAGCCCTATAATCCGAATATTGCGCATGTGTTTTACCTTGCCGGCTTCATTGAGAGTTGGGGGCGCGGTGTTGAAAAGATTTGTCAGGCACTAAAAGCGGATAATCTTCCGCTTCCGGAATATACCATTCACCCCGGTGATATTATGATCAAATTCACAGCCCTGGAGGATCGGATCGTCCGATTGAACAAGCAATTTACAGATAACTTATCTGATAACTTATCTGATAAGCTGACGGACAAGGAACAGAAAACGCTTGAGCTTTTGCTGGAAGACCCGGGATATACCGCATCGCAGCTTGCCCAAAAACTACTTGTCAGTAGGGTTTCTGCAACAAAATATTTAAAAGCACTGAAGGAAAAGGGAATCATAGAACGAATCGGATCAGATCGTAGCGGGTACTGGAAGATAAATCAACCTACTTGAACTTACCACAGGAAGCCCTTCCTTCAACACAGAAATGCCCCGCAGTAACCAGTAAAGGTTTGCTGCGAGGGCATTCTTTATGGTATTATGCGTACACAAGTTCAAACAGAACAATTTCTTCTGCACGGCTGTGGATATTGTTCATACGGCGTATCCATTCCATTTGGTCGTCGGCTTTGAGCGCTTCAGTCACACCTTCCTGCTTTGCTATATCGGAAACGATGATTTCCATACGCTCATTGCAGGTTCGGTCAATCTCGGCAATGTGTCGATGCAGCGTTCCGCTTATGAGCAGGTTTGCATAGAGAATCGGACGATGCTCTTTCAGATAGCTGCGACGCATACGCCCGTACTTGCCAATCTGGTATTCCGATTCGTCCGGCAGCAACAGATTGGGAATGAGATAATCTCCCTCTTGGCGGTATGTGCCGCCCATTTCTTCAAATATGGATTTCATGAGATTTAGCTCCTTTTTGTGTTGATTTCCAGCGGTTATAAGACTTTTTGACTCCTTTCCTACAACTGCTTTTCCATTCACCACAAATGAGCCGCAGTCATATGTATTAGATGGTAGAAACCACCCTTTACATATTAACTCTTGGAAAGTAATAGATATATAAAGGTGGTAGAGCGTGAATCAAGTTGCTTCGGAAATCCGCGAGACAAAACTGAATCAAGCTGCTTCAGGGAATCAATTTCCTACGTTTTTGCTTATGCGTAGTAAAAGGTGTCAGGCACTTTTACACAAGTCACTCAAAAAGAAGTACAAGAGCACCGGTTTCGCTGCAGGATGGTCAAGAGAAGTTATTGCCAGGGGAGCAGAGCAGCTTGGCGCGGCGTCAAACACCTCCGGGAGCTTGCCGCTGCAGGTACCCTTGGTTATAAATGTATTCTGGCTTTTGTTATACAGATGGAGGGTGTCCATCAGGTTCGTCCTAATATAGAGACCCACCCTGAGTTTGGACAAGCGATGGAAGAAGCGATTGAAGCTGGTGTTGAAATTCAATTTTTAGAATGTAAAGTGACAAAAGACAGTATAGAGATTATTCCTTCTTTTGATGGATGGGAAAGACCAACGAAAAACTTGCACCAAGCTGCAAAGGGGCAAAATTGGTTGAAGGTAAGAGATTTGATTCTCATGTGAGTGGGAAAGAACTCACAGCGTGGGCAGATGGTTTAATATCTGAGATATGACATTGAAAGCTAAAAACATAACTTTTTTCTTTCCTGAAATCAGGGAAATCACACAGTTGTTAAAATCGGCTTTTCCAAAGAAAGAGCAAATCTCCGTGCCTTTGCTCATGCTGGGAACACTGCGAAAAAGTACACACTTCACTGCGTTTTACGATGAAGACAAGTTTGCCGGGCTACTCTATGCCATAGAAAACAACAAGTATTACTTTATCCTTTATCTTGCAGTTAATCCGGATATGCGCTCGGGCGGCATCGAATCCATCGGCATTTGATCCGACTGAATACTCAAAAATGCTTGGTGGAATTTCATTAACCTCATTAGAAGCAGGATAATATGCGAGAATTGATTTTAGAATTAGGTGTAGTCTCGCAATACAAAGGAAATAAAGACTAATAGTCAGTAGGAAGGCAATACAAGAACAACGGCAGTGTTCTTTATCAAATATTTGAGAACACTCGGGTTTTCTGCAACCAATGATATTTTTGCTGAAAATGCGTGGTATTTCAGAAATGCGCTTGTCAGGGCAAATTACACAAACCTTCAAAAAGGTATTCACGAGACAACAGAGTATCTTGAAGTGTTTCTTAAAAATCTGCTCTTGAACGAGAAAAACGAGCTTCATAATCGAAATCTTCATATAAGTGGGCTTTTGGACAAAGAAAAAGTGGACATTGGAGATGATAAAGTGAATGTCGAGAATGAAAAAGTGGACATTCAGACTCTAAAAGTGGATATTGAAAATGTTCTTTCTCAAAAAGCCAAAGATTTCTCGGTAAAAACAACAGTCCATATTCATATACTTTATGAGAAGTTTGGCACTGATGATATTTTTGGAAGAAGTGCAGTTATGGAGCTTCTCGGGCTGAAAGCTTCAGGCACTTCAAAACTTCTTTCAAATTTGGTACAGGCGGATATTATTGAGCCGGTATCCGGTCACGGGAAAGGAAAATATAAATTCAAGATAATGTGAAGAAAAAAGGGCTTGATTTTAGTTCCTGTGACTGGTATGAGAAAGAAGCTACAGAACAGACCTGGAGCGTTCGTACTTTGCAGCGTAACATTTCGTCGCAGTATTCAACGCTATATACGGGTCATCATAAATCTGCCCCAAGCTGGGGCAGAAATATATTCATACATGGTGCATTTGATAAAAAACCAATAAGAAAAAAAGCTGGCTGAATAAATATCGGAGGATCGAAATGACATATCCAAGGCCCTTATCAGAGAAGACAATCAATAAAATGTATGCTGAGGCAAATCTGGAAGGCGAAAAGAAGGAATTTCTTCATCGTTTCTTTAAGGCTGCGGCAAATTTATATGGTTCTGTCATGCTTCAAGACATTTGGTATGTTTACAGAGAATATTCAAAGCTTGCACAGACTCCGATTCTGCATAAAAAGGATTTTATTGCTTTCTCAAGCGTAGTAAGACGCGAAGAGGTTTCATACTTTGTTTTTGAAGTGAATGAAATATACTGTGATGATCGGCCCAAGGACAATGAGCGTTTTATAGTAACCAGGCAGATGGTTGGGAACGGTTATGGAAAGTTTCATGCTCTTTGGAATCTAAATGATATGCAACAGGAAAAACCTCTGTATATTCCAAATGATTTTCTTGAATATGAGGAACTCCCGGTATCAAAAGCGCAAAAAGAAATGTTAGATTTTTTGAGCAATCTGAAAGTGACGGCAAAGGAATATACCAATGATTTTGGTAAGGTATATCCTTGTGAGCATCAGGGGCAAAGACTTGGTGAATTTGCCTTTTTAAACAGCGATGAAAGATTTGAAATTGAGTATATAGGCGGAGAAATCGAAGGCGGTCCAAAGGGAAATGCTAAGAAGGTTGATGAATATTTGGAAGAGCGTAAAGGACCGGAATCTGACAAGCTCATGAGAGACTTTATGTGGAGAACTTATTCCGGGTGGGCAGATCCACAGATGTCAATGAAGTTTCTATTTAAAGAACTTAATGAGGTTGGCGTTCAGCTTACCGAAAAGCAGCTTAGAAAGTTAATAGAACTTATTAATGAAGTACATAACAATACACATGTGTGGGTTAATAGAGGCTGGACTCCTATGGAACTTACCCAACAATATATGAGAAACCATGCCGGTCCGCAGGCTATTAGTTTTGGCCCCGGCGTTGAAAGGGCCATAAGTGAAGGAAAAATGAACCGAGAAGAGCTGATAAAGATGTTTGAGGCAAAGGGCTTTAAGGTTGTAAAATAGGAAAGCCGTTTCGGAAATTCTATCAGTGTCGTGTAAAAAGCAATCCGGAATATGCCGGATGGTATCCGATTGTACGAGATTCTGTGAAAATGAAACGAATCTGAAGGTCATTCAGGACATCATGGGACATGCGGACATTCAGACAACCATGGATATCTACGCTGAGGTTACCGAGGAAAAGAAGCAGGAGGTAGTAAACAGCCTGCAGGGGAAGATAATT
>CAVJJQ010000125.1:0-7247 GCA_963649755.1 bacterium
GCTCTCCCTCTGGGAGAGCTGTCACCGCAGGTGACTGAGAGGGCTTGGCTCTCCCACGCGGAGCAATTTCCTCCGAATCAAGCATCACGGTAAAGGGGCCGTCGTTTGTAAGTGTTACCTGCATATCGGCTCCGAACTCTCCCGTCTCGACATGCATTCCGTATTCCTCTCTTGCTTTTTTCACAAAGTACTCATAGATGCTTTCCGCATGTGCGGGATTTCCCGCCTTTATAAAGGACGGTCTGTTTCCTTTTCTGCAGTCGGCGTAAAGCGTAAACTGCGAAACGATTAAGAGTTCTCCCGATACGTCATTTATCGAAAGGTTTGTTTTTCCGTTTTCGTCTGCGAAAATTCTTAAGTTAATAAGCTTCTTAAGCATCTTGTCCGCGATTTCTTCGGTATCCTCTTCACAGGCACCGAGAAGCACCAAATACCCTTTCTTTATCTCTCCCTTTGTAACGCCCTCTATCTCTACCTTGGCTTTACTCACCAGCTGAACCAACAATCTCATATGTCTGTCTTCCTTTAAATATGTTAAAATAATTTGGGTTTTATAAACCCTCAATAAATTTTAAAGGATTTTACCGCTTTGTCAAATACACTTACTCTTACCTTTACCGGTGACATAGGCTTTGACCACTATATGGAAAACCGTTTTAAGGACGAAAATCTTTTATCCGAAGATGTAAAGGATTTTCTGCTTTCAAGTAACCATCTGATCGTAAACGTCGAAGGTGCTCTCTCGGACTCCAAGATTACACTTCCGAAGAACGGTGTCGCCGCCCTTGCTCACAGCATGCCGGCCGGAGTTATCGATTTTCTTCACTCAATTCATGCGGACATTTTAAGCCTTGCAAACAATCACATAATGGACGCCGGAGCCGAAGGTTTAAGCGATACTCTGCTCTTGGCTCATAATCATCGCATGGATACAATCGGTGCCGGAATGAATATAAATGAGGCCGCAAAGCCTTTAATTCTTAACGATGCCGGCGGAATAGGAATTTTTGCAGTAGGCTATCAGCGTGCCTGCAGGAAGGCGGGCGAAGCCACACCCGGATGCTTAAGTTGGAGCGACATGGAAAGAATTTCCGCAAATATCCGTGAAATCAAATCAAAATGCCGTTGGTGCATCGTGGTTTCCCACGGCGGTGAGGAATTTACCTCTCTCCCCGCTCCGTATACGAGAGACCGTTACCTTGAGTACCTTGATATGGGAGCCGACATCGTGGTTGCGCACCACCCTCACGTTCCCATGAACTATGAGATACTTGAAAACGGCAAGGGAATCTTCTACTCGCTCGGAAACTTTATATTCGATACGGACTATCAGCGCGCCCAGTTCAACACCGAAAAGGGAATTATATTAAAGCTCACCCTCTCCGAAACCGACTGGTCCTTTGAACCTCTCGGAATTAAAGTCAACAGGGATAAGGAAACTGTTGAAAGTGCCGACCTTCCTCTGATATTTGAAAACGTCACCGAGGATGACTACAACCTCCTAATCCCGCTTTCTTCAAAAGCCTTCCTCGAGGCTACCAAAAGGCAGCAGATATACCTAAAGCCCGACAAATATTCAGCCTCTACCACCGATGAGGAATGGCACGAAAATTTCTATGAAGAAAAGCGAAGCGGACGCGTCCCGGGCGAAGCCCTGGATCTTCAGATAATCGTTCCCATTGCGGAAAAAGAAAAAGAAAAAGCCTGGAAAAAATCCAAGCTTAAAAATGTCGTCAAATATATAACCGAGCAACTATAAACGCTAAAATTCGCCTTTTTAAATAAATTTTCGCTTGCGAAACTCTCGTCGTCCGGTGCGGTCGCGTTAGCAACACATACCTATCGCTAGAGTAGCGCAAACCTACACGTAGTGCCTTTATTACCAAAGTTCTTTCTTTATCCCCATTCTGGTCCAGAAAAGTTTGAGGGGATGTCTGTCTCTGAATTCTTTAAGTGCATCCATGCCTTCCTTTGTAACGGGTCTGATCCAGCCGCCGGAATGAATGTGGAACTGCATCAGTATAAATCTGATCGGCTCATCTATATACGAAAAGATGAAGACTATCAGGAAAGGCAGATGCCACACAAGTCCTCCGAGGCAAAGAAGCGGAATATTAAGTACATACATAAACCCGATTTCAAAGCAGGTCCCCGTGATTGCATCTCCCGATGCACGGCAGATGTCGTTTGAAATCCAGTTGCTCATACGAAGAACCGCTATGACGCAGTAAACCAAAAGCATCTGGGTGGCATATTCAAACGAAGCACTGCTTAAGCCCATCAGATGAAGTAAGGGCGTGTGTGCCAGAATGATGCATGCGCACACTATGAAAATGGTTCCCGCACAAAGATATACGCATCTGTTTGCGATTAAGTGAGCCTCGTCATGTTTTCCTGCTCCTACCCTGTTTCCGACGAGTACCGAGGCTGCGCTTGAAAATCCGCTGAAGAATGCTACCACAAGCCCTTCTATCGTACGGAAAACCGCGAGTGCTGCAATGGCTTCCACCGCCTGTCTTCCGAGGACTATATTGATGATAAGGTTCGACCCTCCGAGTGCCAGCTCGTTTAATATAATCGGAAAGCACTTTGTATAAAAAAGTTTTAATGATTCTTTAGTCCAGGCGAAATGATCCTTTATTTTAAAAAGAAAATGAAGTTTCTTTATCCTCGATAAAAGCAGTAAAGTGAATACATTTATGAAGGCCGCGATCAGAGTCGCAAGTGCGGCGCCCTCGACACCCATGGCCTTTGCACCTAAATTTCCGAAGATAAATACCCAGTTTAGGAAAATATTTGAAAGAACCGAAGCGATTGATGCCGCAAGCGGTATGCGCACTTCTTCAGTTGAGCGAAGCAGTCCGCTGACACCGACGGAAAACACCTGCAAGGGATAGGCAAATCCGATTATCCTTAAGTATTTAACCCCGATTTCACGATATATTTCTTTATCCGTATAGATACCCATTACGGTATTCGGAAAGAAAACCGCCAGGCTTCCGAAAATACATGCAATCAACAGCAGGATGCTGATCATCATGCCGTACGAACGCTTAAGCCCCGCCTCGTCCTTGTTTCCCCAATATTGAGAGAAAAACAAAATACCGCCGCCCAGGATCCCCCAATAACAGGAAAGCATAAGCGACGAAAACTGAGCGCACAAGCCGACGGCTCCCACGCTTGTCTCCCCGATTGAACCGAGCATTATGGTGTCAACCATGCTGCTGGTCGTCGTGAGAAGATTTTGACAGGCTACGGGAACGGCTATCGCGAAAACCTTTTTTAAAAATTCACCGTAGCTTTGCATATTTGTCTGAGACATAAAAACCTCATGCAAAAAAATCTAAATTTTGAATCTGTGTAGGCAGATAAATGCTTCTTTGAATCCGTGAGTATTCACGTAAAGCACTCGACCCGGGTTTAAGTTAAACCATTATCTCAAGATAGCCCACAAGCTTTGAAAAATCATACTCATCGAGTACACCGAGACCGGAATCGTAAAACTTTCCGTCAAATCCGATCAGATAATGATTGTATCTGCCCATCTTTTCCATCATGATACAGCACTTCGGAAGCTTAACGTCCTTTTTCCCGAGTGTATAAACTATCTCTTCCGAATGAACGAAACCGAAATAGTTTAAGGCACCGATCATCTTTCCCATGGTTGCCTGCCACTCGGAACAGTGCATTATGTTGCATACTCTTTCAATCGAAAGTCCGGAAAGCATCGCTATGCAGCTCTGTCCGCAAAGACCGTCCTGAGGCTGGTGCACACAGGTAATGGAATCAATCTTTCTGATAGGGTTGGCGCTTGAGTATGGGCTGTCTTCGACCTCCGATTTGGTAATTCTGAAGGAAATGTGTACATCTTCCTCCTTATTGAATTCCTTTGCGACATCGGGCTGAATCGGTATCCTGTAATAGCCCTTTCCCAAAGGTGTTAAGTTGCATACAAAGGTAATGTTATTTGCCTTGACCTTGGCAGGAACATTTCCTTCTTTTTCGCAGATTTCCCAAACGTTAAACGGAATGGAAATGAAATTTCCCACTTCATCCGTCTCAAGCTTACCGTCAAATGTATATTTCATATTACATACCTGCTTTCTTTTTTCTGTTTAAAAGAGATGTGGTCATTTCGACCGTCTGCTCTATCGAGAGTCCCTCTTCATCAATCGTGATGTCTGCGTAATCCGCATAAAGCTTGACTCTTTCGTCGTAAAGTGCTTCAAAGGTCTGGCCCGGTTTAAGTACGACGCCGCGTCCCTTTATGTCACTTAGGCGAGCGGATACTGCCTCAAGCGAAAGTTTCAGATAAACAACGGTACCTATATCCTTTAAGTGCTGCATTGCCTTCTTGCCGTACACAACACTTCCGCCCGTTGCGATGACGGAATTGGAAACATTGACATTACCGACTATAGTTTCTTCCGTGTTTAAAAAGCCGTCCACGCCCTTTTCGGCAATGATTTCACGTAAGAGCTTTTTTTCTTTTTCCTGAATCACCAAATCCGTATCAACAAAATTCATGCCAAGGGTTTTCGCAAGTATAACACCGACGGTGCTCTTCCCGACTCCCGGCATACCTATTAATACAATATTGTCCTTCACTTAATTTCTCCCTGATATTTATTACGGCGAGCAAATCGTGCATTTTTCGGTGTAACCGTCCGCTGTTGCAGCTTCCAAAGTACTGTAATAAAGCGCATTTACCCCCGAAGGTTCAAGCAAACAACCCGATCTGTGAATCTTTCCGCTTGATTTGCTGACCACATATGAATAGTCCGTATTAACCGTGCTAGCAGTGTTTGCTGTACTTGCCAAGCTCGATGCGGTCGTATCGTTTGCGGATATACCGTTTGCCTCATTGGAAGCTTCCACTACAGCCTTCTGCTCGGTAAGTGCCTCTTCTTCCTGAAGCTTTACAATCTCATCATAGGATACTTCTCCGGATGTGCTTGAAAGATTTGACACCGCATCCTTCACATCGTCGGCCACATCCGAAATAATCGTGCCTGCGGCACTTATTACATCCTTTGTGCTTACTTCACCGTCACTGACCGTAACGGAATCGGACGTCACAGTACCCTCCTCATCCGCCGTTTGCTTTCCGTTCCCGGAATACGTAAGTATACCTATGCTTCCGATTACACACAGTATAATCAGAGCGTAGGCAATGCCTCTTAAAATTTTCATATCGTAACCCTCTTTTTTGTCCCCTAAGTGTCAACTACCCACGACCTAAAGGTCATGGGCTTGTAACTGCCCAGTCGTAGTAACGGCTTGCGCCTCCGACCTTTAACCCCAATAAGTATTACTACTTAAAGTGGCGTTACATCATAGGGTGGTTGACAGCACCCTTTACGACAAAGTTTACTCTGCCGTAACTGTATCAGGTACTTGGCTATCTTCAAGATAGTTGATTCCCATGCGGTACAGATTCATAGCTCCAATGCGGTCATCATTTGATTTGTAGCCACAGTTCTTACAAGCAAACAGATGTATCTTTTTGTTGCGGTTAGCCTTCTCAATGTGTCCGCATACAGGACAGCACTGACTCGTATAACGAGGGTCAACCTTAATAACAGTAGATTGATTCTGTTTAGCCTTGTAGGTTAGCTTTTGTTCTAGGTCATAAAAAGACCATGATACAGATACATAGCGGTCTTTAGTTCTGACACGCTCTGTAGCATTACGAACTCCTGACAAATCTTCAAGAACAAAGAGTGTGTGCTTTGGATTGCTTTCAACGAGTGCCTTTGATACCTGATGGTTTACATCCTGCATCCAACGGTTTTCTCGCTGGCCGATAGCTTTAATCCTACGTCTTGCAGATGGAGTCTGACGCATTTGGAGCTTCTTGCGGAGTTTGGAATAGTGAGCACGTTTCTGTTTGATGGATTTACCACTTACAAACCCAGACTTGTGCTTACTATCATAAGTAGCAACGACAAAGTTAATGCCTCTGTCAATGCCAACAACATTACAAATATCAGAGATGTTACTTTCCTCAATATTGTAAGTAACGGGAATATGCAAAAAATACTTTCCATGCTTATTTACAAGCTTGGCTGTGCCAAACTTATAGATTGTATGGTCAAAGTATTTAAACATACCCTCAGCGAAATATGGCAGTTTGACACGACCTTTTAAAGTATTTACTGAAAAGCAGTTTTGCGTGAGAGAATAGTCCCTGTTCCAAACAAGGTCGTATTGTTGCTTTTTGAAATTAGGTTGAATCCACTCTTTCTGGTTTTCGAGAATGGTTTTATACCTTGCGATAACCGTCTTAAATACAGACTGAGCCATCTGAGATTTCAACCCAAACCTTTCTCGAAGTGTAGAATATAGAACCTTATTCAAAGAAAACTGCTTTAAGTCATGGGTACGGAACACATAATCAGATACATAGTTACAAGCATCAGAATAGACAGACATGGTTTCATCAAGTAAAACCCTGCTGTCTGTATTAACAGATATCTGAATTTTAGCTGTAACTGTCATTTGTTCCATAAACTTGCCTCGTATATCTTCATTAATTATATGTTATAATATTCATTAGTGAAAGTCAATATATTTGAGGGACTTGCTATGGATAATAGATATAACCGTCATAACAGACGCAAATATAGTCTGAAAATGCATATAGTTCTTGTTACAAAGTACCGCAGGCAGATACTTAAAGGTTCTATAGCTGACGACGTAAAACAAAAGATATACGATATCTGCAATTCTAACGGCTATGGGATTATTGCCATGGAGACTGATAAAGACCATATACATTTTCTGATAAGCTACGATACCACAGACAGAGTCTGTGATATTGTAAAACTCATTAAACAACAGACTACATACTATCTGTGGCAGAAATATCCAAACTTCTTATCTAAGCGGTATTGGAAGAAGAAAATCTTTTGGTCTGATGGTTACTTTGCTTGCAGTATAGGCGAAGTGTCGTCAGCCACCATACAAAAGTACATCGAGAGTCAAGGTTAGTGGCTACGAATTTACAAGGCTCCTTCCACCGCCCAAGGGCAGTGGGTTTCCGCCTACGGCAACCGAAAGGATTTTATTTATGAATTTTAACATTATCTTAAGATTTTGTGAATACAAAAAAGAGTTTCAGAGATCTTGGCTCTCCCTCTGCCCTCTCCGTCCTCGCTTCGCTCGGCCACCTCTCCCAAAGTGAGAGGCAAGCAATACTTGGCTCTCCCTCTGGGAGAGCTGTCACCGCAGGTGACTGAGAGGGC
>CAVJJQ010000126.1:0-7158 GCA_963649755.1 bacterium
TCCACTAATAGGTGATAGAAGAGATTGGGTTCTTCTGTCACCTTTAATTTTTCGTTTGAAGGTGAACTATGAATACTGCAAAGCTTTACGATCTTGATGCGTATGAGACAGAATTTGACGCAACGGTTTTAACCTGCGAAAAAGAAAACGATCTTTACAAAGTCACACTTAATAAAACCTTGTTTTTCCCCGAAGAAGGCGGGCAGAGTGCCGATAAGGGAACACTTGGCGGAAAAGAGGTTTTAAGCGTTTCCATAAAGGGTGATGTTATTTTTCATTATCTGAAAGAACCGGTTGAACCTTCGCAAAACGTGCATGGGAAAATAGACTTTGACCATCGGTTCAGAAATATGCAGATGCATTCGGGAGAGCACATTTTTTCGGGACTTGCGTACAAAAATTTCAATGCAAACAATGTGGGCTTTCATCTAAGTGACAGTTCCGCGACCATAGATTTGGATAAAGAAATTTCCGATGAAGACCTAAAAAAACTTGAACTTTGGGTAAATACCGTAATATTTGAAAACAGGAGTGTTTTGGCTTATTATCCGGACGAAGATGAGCTTAAAAAGCTTAATTACCGTTCGAAGAAAGAGCTTAAAGGACCTGTCAGAATTGTAATAATAGACGGCGCCGACATTTGTGCCTGTTGTGCTCCGCATGTAAGACAGACCGGCGAGATCGGAATCTTCAAGATTACCTCGAAAGAGAAATATAAGGGTGGAATCAGGCTTAATTATCTCTGCGGATTCAGGGCACTTGAAACCTTCGGTAAAAGCCTTGAAGATTTGAGGGCGATATCTCAGGGCCTTAACTGTAAGACAGGCACGGAAAAAGAAAGGGCACTTGAACTTTTATCGGAAAACAATAAGATTCAGTACGAAAATATCAGTTTGAAAAATAAACTTATAGATGCGGAAATTAAGGCAGAATATAAAGACATGCCTTACGGAATTAAGGTTACGGATATAACCGATTCCGAGGTCTTAAGACATGCCGTGAAGACTTTGAAAGGTTTATATAACGGAATTTGTTTTCTTTTTGCCGGAAATGATGAAAAGGGATACAGATTTTTGATTGAATCCGATACGGGGAATACATTAAAGGCACTCGCTCTGCTTAAGGAAAAGTACGGGGCGAAGGGCGGAGGACGTACCGAAAGCATTCAAGGGAGTTTCACGGGAAAGATTGAACCGGTGCTTACGGATATAAGGACAATGTTTTCGTAAAAGAGGGGAATAAACAAAAAAATTTGTGCAAATTTAGTAAAGTTGTCTTTGATGTTAATAATCTGTTTTTGAATATTGCATAAACTATATTTAGTTTTTGGCCTGATTGTTTTATATAAATTTTGATTTTATTCAATTAATATGGTAAAATCGCATTTATAAGTGAAAAAGAATTGGGAATTTATTTAAATGGAGGATTTGTTATGGAGAACAGCACAAAAAAAGTATCTTTCATCAAGTCAATTAAGTTCAGAATAATGGCTACCGCACTTGCCGCAGCCATTTTCACCGCAGCGATTCTCGGTGTTGCAATGCTTAGAAGCACAAGGTCGACATTAAAGGATACGAACGGCAATTATTTACTTGATATTGCAACGATTTCGACTCAGCTTTTGAATGAAGAGATAAGCCTTAAGGGCGAAGATGCTGCAATGCAGTACGATGAATTGAATGAAATATTTGCAGGTCTTGGTATCAAGGGTATTGATTCAAGCTATGCATATGTAGTAAGCTCCGACGGAACAATGGTTTACCATCCGACCGAGAGCAAGGTCGGCTCTCCTGTTGAAAATGATTGTGTAAAGACGGTTGTTTCAAATATTGCATCGGGAAGCGCAAAGGCCGGTGATTCCGAATTTGTAGCATACCTTTATAAGGGAGCAGACAAATATGCGGGATATATGATAGCAGACAACATGTCTATCGTTGTAGTAACGGCAGATGAAGACGATATCATGGCTACTCAGACCGAACTTATGTATAAGGTCTTCGCAATTGAAGCTGTCATTTTAGTGATTATCGTATTGGCAGCTATATATATTGCAAACCATATTGCAAAGCCTATCGTTACAGTTACGGGTGTTATCGGAAACGCAGGAGAGCTTGATTTCTCTTATTCCGATGCAGTTGCCAAGCTTAAAACAAGAGGCGACGAAACCGGCGTTATGGCAAATGCAGTTGACACAATGCAGACTAAGATGGCAGATGTCATCAACTCAATCAGCAATTCCGGCAATGTACTTAAGGAATCTTCAGACGGACTCAGCAATATCGCATCCGAGACCTCTACTACAATCGAGCAGGTTGAAAAGGCCGTTGCTGAAATCGCAGACGGAGCAGGCAGCCAGGCCGAAGAAACTCAGAAGGCTACCGAATCGGTCATTCTCATGGGTAACATGGTTGAAGAAACCAACCTTGAAGTTGAGAGACTTTCAAGCACCGCAGATGTCATGAAGCAGTCGGGCAAGAATGCATCCGATACCTTGAAAGAACTTGAAAACATCAATGAGAAGACAATGGCTTCCATTAATGTTATTTACGAACAGACCAATACCACAAACGCTTCCGCAAACAAGATTCGCGAAGCAACAGACCTTATTACCTCCATCGCCGAGGAAACAAACCTTCTTTCGCTCAATGCTTCAATTGAAGCTGCAAGAGCAGGAGACCAGGGACGTGGATTTGCGGTTGTTGCATCACAGATTTCAAAGCTTGCCGAGCAGTCAAGCGAATCCGCAAGACTTATTGAGAATATTATCAATTCTCTTATCGAGGATTCCGGAAAGTCCGTTGCGACCATGGAAGAAGTTAAGGACATCATGAAGGTTCAGTTCGAAAAGGTTAATGCAACCGTTGAAATGTTCAAGGAAGTTCAGGACGGAATCGATACCTCGATTAATGGCATCGGAAACATCGCCGACAAGACAAAGAAACTTGATGAGGCAAGAATTACCGTTGTGGATGTAGTTCAGAACCTGACGGCAATCGCAGAGGAGAATGCGGCAAGCACGCAGGAGACAAGCGCAAGCGTTACCGAGGTTTCGAATATTGTTTACAACCTTTCGGAGAACGCAAAGAAACTTGATAACGTTGCTTCCGAACTTCAGGAAAAGGTTAAGCTTTTCACAGTTTAAATTCAGTTGAAATTATCCCTCGGTTCGTATCGAACCGGGGGATTTTGTTGTATACTGATGATATCAAGGGCGGGAGTGCGAAGCACGAAGCAATCCGTATCATCAGTATAATATTAAATTGCTTTATCATGAGGTACCTATGGGCGATAATAACGATTTAACCGTCGGCGGATATACTTTTTTAAACATAAAAGACGCCGATATGGCAAGAAATGAAATAAAGAAGATCAATTACATCGAAAGCCATACCGATATGGCCAATCTATCCTATGCAAGGAAAGTCTATGAGAAAGCTATCGAGGATAGATATTTTAAGACTCCGATAGGCATCGAGTACCTCAGAAACATTCAGAAGGAACTGATGGAAGACGATATTGATGCCAATTCAATAAGTCCGATCCCACTGTACGGAGTGTATGCAAGTGCGGATTTGAGCGAGGATCACCTTGCAAAGCGAAAGGTCGAGGCACCAAAGGAAAAAGAAAACTCACTTAAGATTAAATATCGAAATGCCGTTTTAATTGCGATTATTTTTGCTGTTCTTTCTTTTTCACTTGTTGTAATAACGTTAAACGGAACGACACCGAATGCACTTAATTACAAAAAGGCGATCCTTAACGAGTATTCGGCGTGGGAGGAAGAACTGACCGAGAGGGAAGCGGCGGTTCGTGAAAAAGAAAGAGAATTGAACATAGATAATTAACTTAAAATTCACAGATTCGACAAATTCGTACTTTATGATGAGTAAAAATATGAGGAGGAATGTATGGACAGACTCAAAGTACTTGTTGTAGATGATGAAGACAGGATGAGAAAGCTTGTAAGAGACTTTCTTGTCAGAAAAGATTTTGCAGTTTTGGAAGCAAAGGACGGAGAGGAAGCTCTGGATGTTTTTTATGACAACCAGGACATTGCCCTGATTCTTTTGGATGTCATGATGCCGAAGGTTGACGGTTGGCAGGTTTGCAGAGAAATCAGGTCACAGAGTAAGGTGCCGATTATAATGCTTACGGCGAAGAGCGAGGAACATGACGAACTGCTGGGCTTCGAACTCGGCGTCGACGAATATATTTCAAAACCCTTCAGCCCCAAGATACTGACCGCAAGGGTTGAAGCAATTTTAAGGCGTACCAATCCGGAACTTTCGGAAAGTATTCTCGAATGCGGAGATGTCAGACTTGACAGAAATGCGCACGTAGTAAAGGTTGCGGGTGAAGAAATCGAACTCAGCCTTAAAGAGTTTGAACTGCTTGAGTATTTCATGCAGAACAAGGGCATTGCACTTTCGCGTGAGAAGATTTTGAATAATGTATGGAACTACGATTATTACGGAGATCCGAGAACGGTAGACACTCACGTAAAGAAGCTTAGGAGTAAGCTTGGCGAGAACAGAGGCCTTATAAAAACTATTCAGGGAATGGGATATAAATTTGAGTAAAGGTAAACGTGCAAAAAAAACCGCTTTGAACGGTCATACATCCATAAGACGGCAGCTTACGATTATATCCGTGTCAATCATGGCTGTTACGATAGCCGCGTGCATTTTGGTAAATACTTTCTTTTTGGAAAAGTATTATGTCCACAACAAAGAGAAAGCTATTTTGAATGTTTACACGCTTCTTTATAATGAGTGTCAATCCGGGACTATTTCATCGGAGGATTTTGACCTTACTCTTCAAAGGACGAGCAGCACGCACAATGTAAGCGTTGTAATTATAAGTTCCGTTTTGGAACCTATCAAGGTATACGGAAATGAACCGCAGGATCAGCTTTTAAAGGAACTTCAGATGAATCTGATGTCAACGATTCAGGCTGAGAAAATTTTTGACAAGACGGACAGTTATATACTTATACAGAGGAAAGACAATCGTATGCAGACAGACTTCTTGGAAATGTGGGGGAGTCTGCCGGACGGCTCGTTCTTTTTGCTTAGAACCGCACTTGAAAGCATTACTTTAAGTGCCTCAATTGCCACGAGATTTCTGCTTTACATAGGCCTTGGTGCAATTGTAATAAGCGGAATTGTTATTTATATACTTTCGAGGCGTTTTTCAAAGCCTATTCTCGAACTTGCGGAAATATCCGAAAAGATGTCGGAGATGGATTTTAACGCAAAATACGAAGGCAAAGAAAAGAACGAAATCGGCGTTTTAGGTAATTCTATCAACAAAATGTCATCAAATCTTGAAATGACGATTTCGGAGCTTAAAGAAGCCAATGAACAGCTCAAGAAGGATAATGAGCTGAAAACGCAGATAGATGAGATGCGAAAAGAGTTTATTTCCAACGTTTCGCATGAGTTAAAGACGCCGATTGCCCTGATTCAGGGTTATGCGGAAGGCTTGAAAGAGGGCGTTAATGAGGCTGAGGACAGGGACTATTATTGCGACGTAATCATGGATGAGTCTGCGAAGATGAACATCATGGTTAAGAAGCTTTTGACCTTAAACCAGCTTGAGAGCGGCGCAGACATACTGCAAAAAGAAGAATTTGATTTGTCGGCTCTCATTAAGAATTACGTGCAGTCGTCGGAAATTTTGACAAGCGCAAAAGAGGTTAAGGTGAATTTGAACGTCGACGACGAGTGCATGGTAGTTGCCGATGAATTCAAGATTGAAGAGGTGCTTATGAACTTCTTCAGTAATGCCCTGAATCATTGTGAAGGCGAAAAGGAAATTGACGTTACCCTCAGTAAGGGGGATAATGAGGTTACGGTAACTGTATTCAATACGGGTAAACAAATTCCTGCGGAATCGATAGACCGAATTTGGGAGAAATTTTATAAGGTTGACAAGGCACGTACCAGAGCATACGGCGGAAGCGGTGTGGGACTTTCAATTGTTAAGGCAATAATGGAGGCTCATGGAGGAAGGTACGGAGTGGAAAATAAGGAAAACGGCGTAAGCTTTTTCTTCACTTTGCCTTTGTAAACTCAGCGAGGGTTTAAATGAAAAAGAAAACAGTATGTTTTAGTGCTTTGATTTGCATACCGTTACTGCTTTCCGGGTGTGTTGACGCAAGCAACATCAATTCAGAGGATGAGGTACTTGTTTCACAGTATGCAACAGCTTTACTCTTAAAGTATGATTCCGAGAATCATTCAAGGCTTACCGATGTTACGGAAACGGTTTCTTTGTACGAGGAGGCAGAAATCCGGTACGAAGAGCAAAAGAAAGCATATGAAGAGGCTAAAAGTGCGGAGACGATGCCGGAAGAGACTGAAGAACTCGTTCCTTCGGATGTGGGAGAAAGTAACGAGCATGAAGACACGACCGTGGAAATCCCGGAGGAAGGCACAGAAGAGTACAGCGACGGTTCGCTTGAAGAATTTTTAAATCTTTCCGGGATTACTCTTGAATATGCCGGATGCGACCTAATGCAAAGATATCCGGAGGATGAATCTGATTTAAGCAAATCCATAAGTGCGGATTCGGGGAAATCGCTTTTGGTACTGTATTTTAATGCCGAAAATATTTCCGATACGGATGTGACGATGGATGTGCTTTCCGAAATGCCTTCATTTAAGATTTCGATTAACGGAGGAAGTGACATCAATGTCGAAAAAACCATAAGCCTGGATGACGATCTTTCCACATATTACGGAAAGATTTCCGCGGGCAGTAAGACACGTCTGGTACTGGTAACGGATGTTGATGCCGATACTTCAGTAGATACCCTAGACCTTAAGGTTACGCTTAATGGCGACAATTTTAATATGAACCTTAAATAAATGTAATTGTAAACAATATTTCAACTAATCCATACAATTTAAGGAATTATTAGAATTCAAATGGCTTGTCTTCGCCTGAAAATGGCGAAAACAAGCCATTCTTTGCGATTGAAAAATTTTTTCAAAAAAATAAAAAATTCTTGTTGACAACATTAGAACTCGGTGATATAGTAGTCAATGTTCCGAGTTACGAGACAACTTCTTAAGACTTGAAACAAGAACCTTGACAACCAAACAACAATGCAACCCTGAAAATCTTTGAGAGAAAATTTTCAGACGTGTGAAG
>CAVJJQ010000127.1:0-6874 GCA_963649755.1 bacterium
GAGGTGGCCGAGCGAAGCGAGGACGGAGAGGGCGCGCCAGACGTCGAGCGTTCCGTGAACGAAACGCTTCTTCAAATATGCGAAATTGCAAGGTATCGTTTAAAAGCTACGTCCTTACTTTACAAGCGTTATCGCCGCACGGGCATTGTCGAAAGTCAGTACATTCGGCGTACCGTAGGTGCTCGTACAGTAAGTATTGTAATCGTCGCTGAATTCTTTAAAGTAGGTATACTGAGAGGTTACATTGATGCTGTTAAACACGCCTTCTTTAATAACCTCCCTGTTGGTGCCGTCTGCATTTATACGTATAAGCGCAGGATCGGTCTCGGACGACTTTTGATAGAAGATGATGCCGTTATAATAGTTAAAAGCATCGAGCCTATCCTCCGAAAGTACTTGAACGGAGCCGTCGGAAATCGAATACCGGCAAAGCTTGTAATCATCCGAAACATCCATGTAGTAAACATAATTTCCGTCACAGGCGGGATACCATAAATCGCCTGCCCAGATATCGGTCACCTCATTTGTGGCGATATCGTAGGTATAAAGATGGTGATCGTCATACATACCGTTATAGTAAATCTTTCCATTACAGTAGGAAACGGGATTTACCATGAAGTCAAGCAGGAGCTCAGCCTTCTGTTTTTTTACGTTTATCTTTGAAAAGGTGGCATTGGTCTTTACAGAGTAGCTCACATAGTAAATGTCGTTTCCTACGAGGATCATTTCCTGGGAAGCATCCTTTGTAATCGAATCAAGGTCGGAGCCGTTCTTTTTAATCATGTAGATGCCGTCCTTGGCAACAACCGTTCCGAGCCCCGAGGCCTCACCTATCGACTCGCCGTGAAAGAACAGATAATCACCGCCTGCGTTTATGTACTTTGCCTTGATGTTGTAAAGTTTCTTTATCTCGGTTTGGTCGGGATTCATCACGTAAAGGGAGCCTTCATCGTAGGAGTTTGCAAAATAAACCTTCCCGTCCGATTCACAGAAGAGACCGTAGTTGTTGAGGTTTCCGGCGGTCGAACCGACCGTGCCTTCGGGAACGATTGTTTTTAACGAACTGTAGACTACGTAGCCGACAATTGCGGCAAGCAAAACTGCGACCAAAGATATGGTGAAAAGGGTTCTTTTTTTCTTTGTCATACGAGCTCCTTTCTTTATCCTTATTATAAAACCGCGAACCCTTGCTATCAAGAAACAAAAAGGGTAAAATCCTAATCGAGTATGAAAAGAGGAGACTTATGAGAACTGACGAGTTATTGGTTTATAAAGACTTTAAGGGGCATGAAATCATATCGGATATGGTGTATCTGATGGAGGAGCCCGACATATCCGATGATAAAGAAAAAGAAGCAAACAGGGCATATTTTTACGACTGCATGCACGGACTTTTGGACTTCGCGGGTTCTTACGGATTTTCGGGAAATCTTTGGCAGCTTTATCTGACTCATTTTTTGGTAAATTATGAAAACAGCTATTCCCTTGCCTGCGAGATTACGGGTGAAATAGAAGGCAGCATAAATGATTTCGTGCTTTCGGATATTGAGATTATAAAGGAACTTTTTGATTACGACTTTTCCGGGCTTACGTCAGAGCTTTCGGTTAAAAATTTTAATCTTTGTGAGCATTACGAAGGTTCAAAGAGAGAAAGCAAGGTCTACAATACGAGGATCGTTAAACGTATAGAAGAGCTTTCGGAGGAGTTTACGAAGGCTGAAAATCCGGTTCAAATGAAGCGGATGCTCACGGAATTTTACAGGGAGTACGGAGTCGGAAAATTCGGTCTTCACAAGGCTTTCAGGGTAAGAACGCTTGACGAGAAGGCGGAAATCATCCCCATCACGAATATTGCGCACGTAAAGCTTGAAGATCTCGTAGGCTACGAAAACGCAAAGCAGAAGCTTATTGACAATACCGAGGCCTTTGTAAAAGGGAAACCGGCAAACAACTGCCTGCTCTTTGGCGACGCGGGCACCGGCAAGAGTTCAAGCATAAAGGCAATCGCAAACCGTTACTATGAGGACGGACTCAGAATCATCGAGATTTACAAGCATCAGTTTGCCGGCCTAAACGATGTGATTGCACAGATAAAGAACAGAAATTACAAGTTCATTCTTTATATGGACGACTTGAGCTTTGAAGATTTTGAAATTGAGTACAAGTACCTGAAAGCCGTGATCGAGGGCGGTCTTGAGAAGAAGCCGAAGAACGTGCTCATCTATGCGACTTCCAACCGCAGACATCTCATCAATGAGAAGTTTTCCGAGCGCGGAAATGCGGACGATGAGGTTCATTTCAGGGATACGATGCAGGAAAAACTTTCTTTGTACAACCGTTTCGGCGTAACGATTTACTTCGAAGCACCCTCGAAGAAGCAGTTTGACGAAATCGTCATTAAGCTTGCAGAAAGAAACAATATAGACATGCCGGAGGATAAGCTATTATCGGAAGCCAATAAATGGGTATTAAACCATGGAGGCTACTCGGGGCGCACGGCGCAGCAGTTTATACTGTATCTGCTTGGTAAAGAATGACGGAAACGTATTTACGGAGGAAATGTATGTTTGACGATAAGGTTTTAAAATGTTTTCTTGACAATCAGCTTAAGCTTTTCCCAAAGCCCGTAGCCGGCGATTTGGAAGAGGCAAGGGATTTCTTAGAGGATACCTTTGCGGTAGTTTTGAAAGGCAAGAGCGAAGTAATCGAGTATTTTGAGGAAGAGGGACTTGACTATTCCAAGGCGGATATTTTAAACGCCGACGAGGTGTTTGATATAGGCGACGGAAGATTTCTCGTGGTAGAGGGGTAACGATGAAGATATACGTAACAAGACACGGGGAAACAAGGCTCAACAAATCAAAGCTCATGCAGGGCTTGACCGACGAACCGTTAAACGAAACGGGGATAGCGCAGGCCGAGAAGGCGGCAAAGTCCGTTGAAGGCGTCAAATTCGATGCGGTTTACTCAAGTCCGCTTGGAAGGGCAAAGAAGACCGCTTCCATCATAAGCGGGTGGAACATGGACGATATCATCACCGATGAGCGCATCATAGAGGTAAACTTCGGAAAGTACGAAATGAAGCCTTACGGAAGGCTTGGTCTAAAGATGACGCTTTTCTGGCTTCGCCCTCAATACTTTAAAAATCCCAAGACCGTTGAAAGCTTGAAGAGCATAGTGACGAGGTCGCACGCGTTTTTAAAAGACCTTGAAAAAGAAAATTACGAAACCGTCCTTGTAGTGTGCCACGGCGGCATCATAAGAGGACTTTGCGGCTATCTTGAAAACAGAAAGTATGGCATCAGGTGGCGCCCGAAGCCGCTAAACTGCGAAATCAGGGTTTACGAGGGCGGAAACGGGAAGTACGAACTGGTGGAGGATATCATACAGGAATAAATGATGATATTGCAGCAAAATGTTAAAAAATCGATGACAGCTTGCTTGTGAGAAAAGTTCCTGCTTCAAAGATCCCAAGGTATTTTTATCAAAAAGAAGGTTTTATCTTGAGAAAACAAACCTTTATTCCGAATAAAATTTCTTCATATTTCTTAAAGGAATGGCCCGTGCTTATTGTTGTAACCCTTAGTGGGCTTTTGAGCAGTATCGGCAACCTGGTTCCGCCCTGGTTTGAGGGACGCCTTACCGGAATGCTGGTCGAAGTTCTAAAAGGCACAAAAGGCTTTTCAGATATGGCAAGGCTTGCCGTATACTATGTTGTCTGCATACTTACGGTACAGCTCTTTCGTTTTTTAAAGCGTTTCTATGTCCGCCGATTCGGAAACAACATAAATCGCAGCATGAAATGCACTCTTTACAATAATCTCCTTTCAAAAAGCAAAACAGAGCTTTCGGGCGAAGGCGCAGGAACCCTCCTTACGAAGGCAATCTCGGATGTCGACGACTGTGCAGAGGGTATGCGTAAGTTCACAACCGAGATCTTTGATACGGGGATATCGCTTTTGGTATATGCCGGCATGCTTTTTTATTACGATTTCAGAATTGCATTTTTGTGTATGCTTTTTCTGCCTTTAAGTTATTTTGCGGCGGAGAAGATGAAAACCGTTGTTCAGAAAACCGGTGCGGCATACAAGAAGCAGGCGGGAATCCTTTCGGATGCGATAATCGAGCGAAGCGACAACGTCATTACCTACAGGGTCTTCGGCTGTGACGAAGAAAGACAGGCAAATTTCGAAGATAAGCTCACAGATTACGAACATTCCGCCGTAAGAGCCAATATCTGGACGGGTATCATGCCGTCCGTTTATCGTGTGATTACAATGCTCGGAGTAATTTTTATCATTTACTTCGGAGGAAGAAATGTCTACGGAAACGGGTGGAAACCCTGGACGATAGCAATTTTTACTACCTTCATGTCGGGCTTTTTAAAGCTTGCAAAGAAATCCGCAAGTTCCGCGAAGCTCTTTAATTCCGTTCACAGGGCGGCAATATCCTGGAAACGCATTAAGCCCTTATTAAATACGGTCGATGAATTTAAAGAAGCGGTTGTTTCAAAGCCGGGGGTGCTTTCGGTCAAGAATCTTTCTTTTTCCTATCCCGGAGGAGGCAGAATAATAGATGACATGTCCTTTACGGCAAAGCCCGGAGAGATAATCGGTATCACCGGGCCTGTGGCATCGGGAAAGTCTACGCTTGGGAAGGTGTTCCTGTGCGAGTACCCGTACGAAGGGTCGATTGCCTTTAACGGACGAGAGCTTTCAGAGATGAAAAGAGAAGAGCTTTCCGGCATTGTCGGATATCTGGGACATGATCCGGAGCTGTTCTCCGATACCATAGAAGAAAATGTGCTTCTTGGGAAGGAAGCGGATTTTGAGAGTCTCGTAAAAGCCGTTCGTCTGGATGACGAGATTAAGACGATGAAAGACGGAAAAGAAACTCTCATAGGGGATGCCGGCGTCAGGCTTTCGGGCGGACAGGCAAAGAGAGTTGCGCTTGCAAGAACACTTGCATACAAAAAGCCCGTCATGATACTTGACGATCCTTTCTCGGCACTTGACCAAAAAACCGAGCGCGAGATTTTCGATTATCTAAAGGAAAACTGCAAGGACAGTATTATATTTATCATTTCGCACAGAAATTATCTGTTTGATAAGTTTAGCGACGTAATAATGTTGGGGGAACGCCATGAAAAATAACACCCTTCGCATCATTTTGAAAACCGCACGAAAGAATCTCGTTCTGTCATGCATGATAGTTTTGTGCGTGGTGTTTGCTATTGTTCTTGCCCTGATACCTCCGAAGATTCTCGGAAATACAGTCGATGATTTGACTGCGGGAGAGACTATCAGTCTGGGGGCTGCGTTTCTTTACTTTCTTTTTACCGCACTTGCGGGGCTTTTTGAGGCCGCAAGAGAGGGATTTTTGTCAAAATTCGGGCAAAAGATCACGCATGCCTTCAGAAGCTCACTCATGGACAAATATCTAAAGCTTCCGGCAGGAACGCTTCTAAAGTACAAGTCCGGGGAAATCGTATCGAGGTTCGTGGGCGATGTGGACATGGTCGAAAGGCTCTTCACTTCGGGAGTTGTGAGCATGTTTGCGGATGCCTGCAAGATTGTTTCAATTTTAGTCGTCATATGGATCAGCAATAAGGGCCTGTTTTTGGTGCTGTTATTGATGCTGCCGTTTCTTTTTCTTTTTACGAGGACAGTACAAAAGAACATGCTTAAGGCGCAGCTTAAAAACAGGGCCGCAATAGGTAAAATTTCAGGATTTATTCCTGAAACGATTTTAAATATCCGGACGATTCACAATCTTAAGCGAGAAGAATACCTGTCGGAAAAATACGGAGATTCGATTCAGGACAGTTACAGAGCACTTGAAAAAACAAACTTTTATGATGCTGTTTACTCACCGATTATTCAGGTGGTGAATGCGGTTGTGGTGGCAATCGTGATGATTCTTTCGGCATCGGGAAATGCGAAGGTGCTCTTGATATTCGGCATGACTCCCGGAACGGCGGTTGCAATTGTGAACTATATATCGCAGATTTTTTCACCCATTGAGAGCCTCGGCATGGAGATTCAGACCATTCAGTCCGCAACGGCGGGGCTTAAGCGCATCAATGAATTCCTGTCGCAGGAAGAGACGGATTTTGACGGTGATTTGAACGAAGCTTTAGAATCTGCCGATGACGAGATGGTTAAGTGTGAGAATGTTACCTTCGGCTATGACGAGGAACCGGTGCTTGAAGACTTTAATCTGGATGTAAAGAAGGGCGAAAAGGTCACCCTTATGGGAAGAACAGGCGCCGGGAAGAGCACGATATTTAAATTATTGCTGGGACTTTATAAACCCGAAAAGGGTAGAATTACCATAGACGGAAAGATTGCATTTTCGATACCCGAAGCCGGGAAGCGCAAATTGTTCGGTTACGTCGAGCAGTCATTTCATAAGGTGCCGGGTAGTGTGGCGGACCAAATCACATTGTTTGATAAGAGCATCTCTATAGAGAAGGTCGTCTGGGCGGCAACCTTAACCGGACTTCATGAAACCATTGAGGCTTTGCCAAACGGATATGATACGCCATGTACGGAAGAAATCTTTTCTCAGGGGCAGTGGCAGCTCCTTTCAATAGCAAGAGCCGTTGCTTCAAATCCGAAGCTGTTGCTGTTAGACGAAATTACCGCCGATCTTGACGAGGTCACGGAAAAAGAAGTTTTGTCTGCTCTTGACAGGGCAAGTAAGGACCGAACCCTTATTTCAATCTCCCACAGGACAAGTGCCATGACCGGGAGGGTGGTTGAAATTTAGGCGAGAGTGGGATACGATTCTTCTTGGCGCTCCCCTTGGCTCTCCCTCCTGGCTCTCCCTCTGGGAGAGCTGTCACCGAAGGTGACTGAGAGGGCTAGAGCTG
>CAVJJQ010000128.1:0-6857 GCA_963649755.1 bacterium
CAAATACTTATCCGATGAATTATGCGGAAATGACCGGATTGCCATGCCGAGTTGTGGCAGAAATTTAATAGAAAATTATGAAAAACTCCTCACTGCCAATCAACAAGTAAAAAGAAATATAGAAAGATTTCCGGAAGATTTTATGTTTCGACTATCTAATAGTGAAATTGATTCCGTGAGGTCACAAATTGTGACCTCACGGAAAAAGGATTTTTTTGCTGGTCATGAAGGCGGACGTAGAGTTCGAGGTCATTGAAAAGCCAAACGACTGGACTAAGGAAGTAAAAAAGAGCGAGTCCGCAAATGAAACTCAGCAGCAGAGATATGACTATTGGGTGGCGTTCCAGGATTACGCTTTCCAGAACGCACAGTTTGCAAAGAACTTCAATCGCCGCAAGCCGTCTATGGATCATTGGATGAACTTCAGCGTGGGTTCTTCTGCCTGTCACATCACCGTATCTCAAATTCAAAAACGGAACGAACTGGATGTGGAACTGTATATCAGTGAGGATAAAGATTTGTTCCACTCCCTCTTTGATAATAAGGATGCCATCGAATCCGATACCGGTTTGACCTTTGACTGGCGAGAACTGCCGGAACGCAAGGCAAGTCGCATCGTTATCGAGAAGGGCGTAACCTTCGGTGATAAAAACCAATGGGATGCACGGTTTGACTGGATAATCGAGATCATGCTCAAAATGAAGAAGGCTTTCAAAAAATACTTATGATAGTGGAGGATGTAACCAATGGCATTTGATTTCAAAAAGGAATACAAAGAGTTTTATTTGCCAAAGAACAAGCCAGGCATTGTTACTGTGCCGAGTATGAATTATATTGCAGTTCGAGGACAGGGCAATCCAAATGAAGAAGATGGAGAATATAAGCAGTCAATCAGTCTTCTTTATGGAATTGCTTTTACAATTAAGATGAGCAAAAAGGGTGATCGCCAAATAGAAGGATACTTTGATTATGTAGTACCACCGCTTGAGGGATTCTGGTGGCAGGATGGCGTAGACGGCATTGACTATGCACACAAAGAAAACTTCAAGTGGATATCTGTCATTCGTCTTCCCGATTTTGTAACAATGGAAGATTTTGAATGGGCAGTCGAGGAGGCAACAAAGAAAAAGAAAACTGATTTTTCCAAGGTCGAGTTTCTAACCTATGACGAGGGAGAGTGCGTTCAGTGTATGCATATTGGGGCTTATGATGATGAACCTGCTACAGTCGCACTTATGCACGAATATATGGAGAGTCAGGGATATGTTCTCGATATTACAGATAAGCGGCTGCACCATGAAATTTATCTCAGTGATGCCAGAAAGGTCGCTCCCGATAAATTAAAGACGGTTATTCGGCATCCGATAAGGAGGATGTAAGACGTGGCATCGAGCAATGAAATATACGCACAAACATCGATAAAATGGAATCCTATACGCCGTAACGGTGTAACCGACATCGTTATGAGGGGTGTGCAAAAATGCACACAGGGGTGTTCATCGTTAAGGGGTAGAAAAAGGCTGTCGTTATGTTGTATCAAATTAGACACGGCAACCAATCCCGCCTGCGGAAGTGGCGGTATGTTTGTCCAGACCGGTTGGTCTATCGCCAGGTGATTTTGTCAATGCCCTTTATGCAGTCCTATATGCTTGGATTGGCAGTGGGCAAGGGTGCTTCTAGAAATGCAATGACAAATCTCCTGGCACCACAATCGATTTTAGAGGCATTCTCTCTATTGATTGAGCCAATATTTGAACAGATATATCTGAAAAACAGCCAAATTGCGTGGCTTTCACAAGCCCGTGACCGCTTGCTGCCTAAGCTGATGAACGGAGAATTGGAGGTATAATAATGTCAAAGGATTTGACAACTTCACGTTTGGATCGGCAAAACATTCTGAATAACGACCTTGCTGTTGAAGAAATACAGGAATCTGTTGAGATTAAAAGCGTTCCGTGGAATGAACGTCTTTATCTCACAAAAGAGCTTGCTGCAGCTTTCTTTAATGTTGATATACGTACTATTGAACGCTATATCAGCAATTTCAACGATGAATTGAAAGCAAATGGAATGGAGATTCTGAAAGGGAAAAAGTTGGAGTCGTTCATTCGTGCATATAATGATACTTTTGCGACCGACATTAATGTCGGTCACAAAATCCGCTCTATGACGGTCTTTGACTTTCGCGCTTTTTTGAATATGGCAATGCTTCTGTCAGAGAGCGAAAAGGCTCGTGCATTGCGCCAATTGATGCTTGACATCGTAATTGATCTAATCAACAGAAAAACCGGTGGCGGAACAAAATACATCAACCAGCGAGATAGAGATTATGTGTTTTCTTCGCTGCAGGAAGATAATTACAGAAGGCAATTCACTGACGCATTGAAAGAATGTGTTGAAAGTGACAGATTTAAGTATGCGCATTTTACAGATCTGATCTATGTAAGTATCTTTAAGGAGAAAGCAAAGGAATATAAGAAAATCCTTGATCTGAAAGCATCTGATAGTGTAAGAGAAACCTTTTACAGTGAGATTCTGGATATTGTAGCTGCGTATGAAAGTGGCCTTGCGGATGCAATCCGGACAAAGTCGAATGAACTCGGCCGGGCTCTTTCAAAGGTCGAAACAGAAACATTGTTCCACGAATTTGAAAACATGGCTTTATGGAAGCCGCTCATACAGCGTGGACGAGTAAAAATGGCGAGTAGAGACATGGCTTTAAGAGACGCCTTCCACTATCAGCTCTCTGAATACATTCAACCGCTTGACAAAGATGATTATCAAAAGTTCCTTGGTGCTGCGGGAGACGAACTTGAAAGGCTCATGGAAGAGAACCGTGATGTTTTGAAACGGCTTAAGGAGCGTGAGTAGTATGAATGGCATCATTTACCTCACACTTGAACAGGCAAAAGCTATTCATGCGAAAACTATAGAGTACAGTGGTGGCGGAACTTATGAGTATTTTGATCTTGGTCCACTGGAAAGCGTCCTTCAAAACATTCAAAACGACGATTACTATCCGACTTTTGAAGATAAGCTGACCCATTTGTTTTTCTGCGTCTGTGAATTTCACTGTTTTGCTGACGGAAATAAGCGCCTAGCAATAACACTAAGTGCTCAATTTCTGCTTTTCAATGGATATATGGCTGTTGCCAAAACGTTCTTTTCAGTTATGGAAAATATCAGCTATCAGGTGGCAGCAGGAAAGATCAATAAAGAATTGCTCCATCGAATCATTATTGCTGTTATGGATGGGACATACGAAATGGATGAAGAGCTCAAGCTTGACATTATTCATGCAATAAACTAGGCGGTGAGAATATGAGCTACGATTATTCCGAAAATATCCTCGTGCAGGAGAGTGCCGGTCATCTACTCCAGGACGAGCTGGGCTGGGAGGTTGCATTTGCCTATAATACGGAGCAGCTCGGCGATGGCGGCACATTCGGTCGCAAGAGTTATAAAGAGATTCTCTTGACCCGGTATTTTCGGGAGGCTCTGCTGCGCCTGAATCCGTGGATCACACCCGCACAGATAGATGAAGCATAGCGAAAATTGGAGAGCCGCCTGTCTACCGCATCTCTGCTGCAAATCAACGAGGATTTCCTGATGCGGGACGGAATTCCTGTCACGGTAAAGAAGCCCGGCGGCAAGACTGAGGAGAAGAAAGCTGCTGTTATCGATTTTAAGAATCTCGAGAACAACGATTTCCTCGCCATCAAGGAGCTGAAAATTCACGGTGACCTGTATCGCCGCCGCACGGATATCGTCGGCTTTGTCAATGGGATACCTTTATTGTTCATTGAGCTGAAAAAGAACATGGTGGATGTGCAAGACGCCTACACCAATAATTACACCGATTATCTGGATACCATTCCACATCTGTTCTACTACAACGCTTTCCTTATTCTTTCCAACAGAACAGAGGCTAAGGTTGGCACACTGGGCAGCAAATTCTATTGCAGAGGGTCAAAGCTAAAATCGCCGAGCTTGATCACTGGACGGATAAGCAGGAAACCAAAGCAACCATTGATAATCTTATCCGGGATACGCTGTGGAGCGAACTCCCCGAGTGCTATGATGAGCTGAGCATCTCCGGATACCGGCAGAAAATCTATGAATATGTATATACGCGGTACAAAGAAGTCGCGTAATAAAACGTGGATAAAAGGGACAAAAGGGTACGCTGAAGTGGCGTATCCTAACAGGATGATGGAGATGAAGTGAGTAATAGGAAGAGGCAAGATAACATGAGTTTGAAAGAAACCAGTAAGTTTATATCGCTCATTCTTCACCATAAGCCCGAAGAAATCGGCATTACGCTGGACGAGCACGGCTGGGCGAATGTGGATGAGCTGATTGCCGGCATTGCTAAAACGCAGCCGTTTGATATGTCCATGTTAGAGGAAATTGTCAGCACAGACGAAAAACAGCGCTATTCCTTTAATGAGGATAAAACGCTGATCCGTGCCAATCAGGGACACTCTATTCCCGTGGATGTGGAGCTTGAACAGAAAACGCCGCCGGAGCTTCTCTACCATGGAACAGGTGAAAAATATACTGTTTCCATCGATATGCAGGGACTGATTCCGAAATCACGGCTGTATGTACATTTGTCTTCGGATTACGATATTGCCGTAAAGGTCGGCTCACGCCACGGAAAGCCGGTCGTTTTTACCGTTGCCGCCGGTGAAATGCAGAAAAACGGTTATGTGTTTATCCATCGGTCAACGGCATATGGCTGACAAAGACAGTCCCCGTAGAATTTCTGCGGAAAGAAGACAGAAGGTGAAATAAATGAAGGGTTCCAATGGCTTTCTTGTTGTCCTGCCGGAGCAGATGCACAGGAAGAAGAAATCAGAGCCTTTGCCAGGCAGCGTGATATCAACATCGTGGGCAAATATTCAGATGAAGGGAAATCCGGCAAAAACGCAGAGCACAGACCTGCCTTCAACGAGATGATGGCAGATATTCGGAGCAAGAAGGACAATATAAAATATGTTCTTGTTTTCAAGCTTTCCCATTTTACTCGAAATACCAGCGATACCGCCAAGTATCTTCAAGAGCTTGCAAGCTACGGCGTTGGGCTTTTGGGTGTAAAAGACGGCATCGACACTTCTACTGTGACAGGCAAAATGATTGCAAACATCATGGGTGCGGTTGCAGAGGTTGAACTTGAAAACATCCACGAACAGACGCTTGCAGGCAGACAGCAAAAGGCACGCAGCGGTCTTTGGAACGGTGCGCAGGCTCCGTTTGGCTACGCGCTTGAGAACAAAAAACTTGTAGTAGAGCCATCAGAGGCAGAAATCGTCAAGGAAATATTTCGACTTTATACCGAGGAAGGCCAGAGCCTTCAATATATAACGAAAAAGCTGAATGATGAGAATGTAACGAGAGTACAGCGCGGCAACACCAAATTTTCCGGTTTCACCGACAGAACCGTCCGAAGCATTTTGAAAAATCCTGTGTATGTAGGAAAAATCGCTTATGGCCGTCGGCATACGGTAAAGGTTGAGGGAACGAACAACGAAACCAAGGTTGTAAAGCAGGAGGACAAGAGCAAGATTATTCTGGTCAACGGCTTGCATGATGCGATTGTATCAGAGGAAGCTTTTGATAAAGCACAGAATTTGCTTTCCAAGCGTGCTGCGCATAGGAAAACGCGCAGTGACAGCACCAATGTCTATCCGCTTACCGGTCTGATCAAATGCCCGGACTGCGGTAAAAATCTCTTTGGTTATACCGCACCGGCAAGGCCGAGAAAGAATGGAAAAGAGTGTTTTTATCCCCGTTATATTTCTTACCGATGCATTTCCGGCAGAGACCGCAATGGCATTTCATGCTCTCTGGCGAACAAGTATTACAGCGGAACAAAGCTGGAAAAAGAGGTTCGGGATGTCATTTCTGCCATGGTTACCATCCCTGAATTTGCTGCGCTGATCTCAAGCAAGATTGACCGTGAGACGGATATGGAGCTGCTTAAAAAGAAGCGTGACAGCATTCAGACCGAGCATAACAAGTACGGAAACAATCTTGTGCAGACAGAGAAGCGGCTTGCGGAGCTGGACGCAGACGACAAGCACTATGAGAAACGAGTTGATAGTCTGAATCGTGTGCTGGATGATATCTATGAGAAACTGGATGATGCGCAGTCACGCCTGGATGAGGTCAATGAGGAAATCGCCATGGTTCAGAAAGCAACCATGACAAAGGAAGCTATTTTCGAGATGCTGGAGGGCTTCTCCAAGTATTACGATGTAATGGAGCCGGAAGACAAAAAATCGCTTCTGCGAGCCATGATTTCCTCCATCGAAATCTATAATACCCCGAAAGGGAAACGCACTGACGGTCATCTTATCAAAACCATTCACTTTACATTCCCTGTAACTTATGACGGAGAAAGCGGAGTTTTATTTGTCAGCAGTACAGGCGGCGAAGTCGAGGCATGCACTCTCTTAGTGAAAGCGAGCGACAGCGAATCTTGAGCTTAGAGGCGCAGCCGTTCCGGCGAGCGAGGCGAGAGCGGAACTTCCTTAGACTTATGTGCCTCTTGAGCAACCGAAAACCCGATACGAAAGTGAAGATCGACGCGGATCTGGAAGACTACTATCGTATCAAAGATTCCAAGAAGAATCAGGTCTAAAATAAAACACCGAACTAAGCAAAAGAGCTGCTGATGCAAATAGCATTGGCGGCTCTTCGTGCATGAAAATTGACCATGCGAATTGTCATATGCGCGAGGAGCGTACGCTTTTTTACTATATAGGAAATTGCTCCGTGTGGGAGAGCCAAGTCCCTCTCAGTCACCTTCGGTGACAGCTCTAGCCCTCTCAGTCACCTTCGGTGACAGCTCT
>CAVJJQ010000129.1:0-6627 GCA_963649755.1 bacterium
GTATAAAGTAACAGTTTGTCTGAAAAAGTCCGACACGCATGCTTGAAATTACGATATTACCCATTAGCCTCTTGTCCTTTCAACATCCATTACGCTGTCGATGTTTCTGATCTTCTCGACAACCCTCTTAAGCTCTTCCTTGCCTTCTACCTCAAAGGCAGTGTTCATGGTAACGATACCCTGCTTGTTTACCCTCGTGTTAAGAGAAAGAATGCTTATGTTTCGTTCCGTCAAAGCCTTTGAAATATCCGCAAGAAGACCCGTTCTGTTGTTTGCAAAAATTCGAATTTCCGCAGGGTACTTACCCTTGTTTTCAACGGCCTCTGCCTGCCATTCGGCATCTATTAAACGTACCCTGTCCATTTCGGGCAGAGAAATAACATTTATACAATCCGTTCTGTGTATGGAAATACCGCGGCCTCTTGTGACAAAGCCCACGATTTCGTCCCCCGGAACCGGCGAACAGCACTTTGAAAAACGTACCGCAACGTCATCGATACCCTTGACAATAATACCGCTCTTTCCGACATGCTCCTTCGGATGGTTTTTCCCGGCCTCGTTGACGTTTTCGATGATTTCTTCGTCGGTCATGTTCTTTTTCCGCTCGGCTTCATAAAGCTCGAGCATCTTTCCGATGACCTGACCTTCCTTCAGGCTGCCGTGTCCGATGGCAGCAAGCACCGCATTCCAATCGTGATAACCGTATTTACGCGTGATGTAATCGGTATATTCGGGTGTCACCAGGTCCGAAGGATTTATTCCCCTCGGCTTACAGTAGGCAAGGAAAGCATCCTTACCGCGGCTGATATTTTCTTCCTTGTACTCGGCCTTAAACCATTGGTTTATCTTGTTCTTTGCCTGAGTGGACTTTACAATATTGAGCCAGTCCCTGCTGGGGCCTTTCGAATTCTGGCTCGTGATGATTTCGACCCTGTCGCCGTTTTGAATCTGATAGTCGATGTTTACAAGCTGACCGTTTACCCTTGCTCCGACCATCTTGTTTCCGACAGCCGAGTGAATCGAGTACGCAAAGTCCACCGGTGTACTTCCCGCCGGCAGATTTTTTACATCTCCTGTGGGTGTAAAGCAGTAAACCGCATCGTTAAACAAATCAAGGTCCGACTTTAACACATCAAGGAATTCCTTGTTGTCGGACATTTCTTTCTGCCATTCAAGAATCTGTCTAAGCCAGGCAAGCTTTTCCTCTTCGCCGCCTATGACCTTTTTGCCGTCGGATGCTTCTTTGTACTTCCAATGAGCCGCAATACCGAATTCCGCTTCTTTGTGCATCTCCTCGGTACGAATCTGTATCTCGAAGGGCTGTCCCGACGAGCCTATAAGAGTCGTATGAAGCGACTGGTAGTTGTTGGGCTTGGGCATTGCAATATAATCTTTAAATCGTCCCGGAATAGGCTTGTATATTTCGTGAATGGCGCCCAAAGCCGCATAGCAGTCACGCACACTCTTGACGATTATACGGACCGCAAACAAATCATAAATCTGGTCGATGGTCTTGTTCTGGTTGACCATCTTCTTGTAAATGCTGAAGAAATGCTTGACTCTTCCGTCAATCTTTGCCTCGATTCCCGCCTTTTTAATATGGTAGGAAACTTCATTTACTATCTGCTGGATATACTTTTCTCTTTCGCTCTTTCTGACCGCAATGAGCCTTGTAAGCTCCTTGTAAGCCTCGGGTTCAAGGTATTTAAGCGACAGGTCGTCAAGCTCAACCTTGATCTTTGAAATACCGAGCCTGTCGGCAATCGGAGAATAGATATCCAAAGTTTCTCTTGCGATACGCTGCTGTTTCTCAGGCGGCATATGCCCAAGCGTACGCATATTGTGAAGGCGGTCCGCAAGCTTTATAAGAATGACTCTTATGTCCTTTGCCATGGCAAGGAACATCTTACGTAAATTTTCCGCCTGAATTTCGAGTTTTTCTTTATCCTGGCTGACGCTTTCCGAGGGCTCCGTCATATGGAAGGATTTAAGTTTGGTAACTCCGTCGACAAGAAGAGCCACGTCCGGACCGAACTCAGCCTCGATTTCTTCCTTTGTGAAGATGGTATCCTCGACCACATCGTGCAAAATTCCGGCGCAGATGGTTTCTTTATCCATCTCAAGATCCGCCAAGATGATTGCCACATACAAGGGGTGAATGATGTAAGGCTCGCCCGATTTTCTGACCTGTCCGGCGTGAGCCTCGTTTGCTACCCTGTAAGCTTTCTCAATCATGGAAATATCATCGCTGGGATGGTATTTGCGGACACGACTGATAAGGTCCTTGAAAAGTTCTTCGGGACTTATGAATTCGCCGAGAGCCTCAATACGACCGTCATCAAACACGAGGTCAAAATCTTCCGTGGAATCAGTATTCAGTTTTCCTTCCGAAGACTTCACAATCTCCTCACTCATAAAGAAAACGTCCTTTAAAAATTTACTTACCCGGATAAATAATTGCGGAATAAAGCGGTACGTCTCCCAAAAGCTTACGGCCTTCAAGACCTGCAAGCTCCATCAGTACACATACTCCCACTACCTGTCCGCCGAGGGATTCGATGAGTTCTATCATAGCCTTGGTAGTTCCGCCGGTTGCAATCAGATCGTCGACAATCAAAATCTTCTGTCCGGGCTTAATTGCATCCTTGTGAATCTCTATTGTTGCTGTGCCGTACTCAAGAGCATATTCCTTTGAAACCGTCTCGCAGGGAAGCTTTCCCTTCTTCCTGATCAGTACAAAAGGCTTATGAGTGTTGTAGGCAATGGGTGTTCCGAATATAAAACCTCTTGATTCGGGTCCGACTACCACATCATAGTCCAAATCCTTTATTAAATCCTGCATCGTATCTACGGCAAGGTGTAAACCTTCCGCATCCTGCAGAACGCTTGTAATATCCCTGAAAATAATACCGGGCTCGGGAAAATCCGGTATGCTTCTTACATAATCCTTAAGTTCCTTCATGGTAAGCCTCCAAAACATTCAATAAGCTTTATTATATTATCGATTATTTTTTTAGTAAAGATTTATTTATAATGGTTTAATTAATAGCTTTGTGCTATTCTTTTAACGATTATTCTTTCGGAGGCAACTATGAAATCACTTCTAAAGTTTCTTTCTCCTTATAAAAAGGAATGTATTATAGCGCCTACTTTTAAAATGCTCGAGGCGCTTTTTGAGCTGTTTGTGCCCCTTGTTATGACAAGAATCATCGACGTCGGCATAAAGGGTAAAGACAAAACCGTCATTTATCAGTGCGGAGGCATACTGATTGCCTTGGGGCTTATCGGGCTTACGTGCTCTTTAATCGCGCAGTTTTATGCTGCAAAGGCCGCAATCGGGTTTGCTCAGGGATTAAGAAATACCCTCTATGAAAAGATTCTCGGATTTTCATATGAAAATATTGACTCAATCGGCACTTCATCCCTCATTACAAGAATTACAAACGACATAAACCAGGTACAGAACGGCGTAAACCAGGTCTTAAGACTCCTTCTTCGCTCGCCGTTTATAGTATTCGGTGCGATGATTATGGCCTTTACCATAAATGTTAAGGCCGCACTTATTTTTGTCTTAGTCATCCCGATTCTTTTTATTGCCGTTTTCTTTATCACCTTAGTCACGATTCCCATGTACAAAAAGATTCAGAAATCCCTGGATCTGCTCACCGGCCACATTCGCGAGAACCTCTCCGGTATCAGGGTAATTCGTGCTTTTTCAAGAGGCAGCGACGAAAAAGAAGAGTTTGATAAAGAAAATGAAACCTTTTATAACCTTTCGATGCTGACTTCAAGGATTTCGACCCTTTTAAATCCTTTGACACTTATAATAGTTAACCTCGCCTTACTGGTGCTTATCATGATGGGTGCCGACTTTGTAAATGACGGTACTCTATCAAACGGTCAGATTTACGCCCTTGTAAACTACATGTCGCAGATTCTGGTAGAGCTTGTAAAGCTTTCAAATCTGATCATCACCATGAACAAATCTCTTGCTTCGGCCGCAAGAATTTCGGATACGCTTGTCATTGAACCCGCTCTTCCCGATGAAGGAACCCTTGATGCCAAGGCTCTTACAAAGAAAAATCCTCTGATCTCGTTTGAAAACGTAAACTTCTCCTATCCGGGTGCGGGCGATTTGTCTTTGAAAAATGTTTCTTTTGAGATAAACGAACATGAAACTGTGGGAATCATCGGCGGTACGGGTTCCGGAAAAAGTACGGTTGCAAACCTTATCATGCGCTTTTACGATCCGACCGACGGAAGCATTAAATATAACGGAACGGATTTAAAAGAGATTACCCTTGAATCCCTTAGAAATGTTTTTTCTTTGGTGCCTCAGAAAGCACAGCTTTTCACGGGTACGCTTAAAAGTAATCTCTTGCTGGCAAATCCCAATGCCACGGATGAAGACATGCTTGAAGCCGTAAGACTTTCCGTTTCCTCAGACATCATCGACAAAAAAGAAAACGGAATAGACTTTTATATCTCCGAGGGCGGTGCCAATCTTTCCGGCGGTCAGAAGCAGCGTCTTTCAATAGCAAGAGCCCTTACGAGAAAGAGCGAAGTAATAATTCTCGATGATTCCTCGAGTGCCCTTGACTATAAGACAGACGCAACCCTTCGTCACAACCTTAAGGAGCTTAACAATACGGTAATCATTATTTCCCAGCGTATTGTTTCCATAAAAGATGCGGATAAAATTCTCGTCTTTGATGACGGGCATTTGTCCGGCGTAGGAACACATTCCTATTTATATGAAAACTGCCCCGTATACAGAGAAATCTGCGAATCCCAGGGAAGTATCGAAGGAGGAAGCCTTTGATGAAAAACGCATATGTCTACAAAAGAATCTTTAAGCTGATTAAGCCTCATACCTTTGCGCTGATTGTATCGTTAATACTTGCAATCATCGCCGTATTTTCAAACCTTTACATCCCCATCCTCACGGGTGACGCAATCGACATGATGGTCGATAAGGGTCAGGTTGATTTGGAGGGTGTTAAAGAAATTTGCTTTCTCTTCCTGATAATGCTTTTGGTAAACGGAATATCAACCTTTTTCCAGACACTTATAAACAACAAGATTACCTTCAAGGTCGTAAGAGACCTGCGTATGGAACTCTTTAATAAGATTCACAAAGTTCCCGTCATCTACCTTGATTCCATGGGACACGGCGACCTTTTAAGCCGTATCATTTCTGATGTTGAAAGACTTTCGGACGGATTGCTGCTCGGCTTCTCGCAGCTCTTTACGGGAATTCTTACCATTATCGCAACCCTTGTGTTCATGGTTCGAATAAATCCGTATATGTCAATTGTGGTAATCGTGCTGACACCTCTCTCGCTTTTCTCGGCTTCGTTTATCTCAAAGAAGACCTACAAGTATTTTACAAAGCAGGCTAATCTTCTCGGTGGGCTTACCACCTACGTAAACGAAACCGTGAACTCAGTTCGCCTTATCAAAGCCTTCGGTGCGGAAAAGCTTGAGCATGACAAATACGTAAAGTTAAACGATGAATACTGCAAGGTAAACTTAAAGGCTCTGTTCTTCAGCTCCACCACCAACCCCGTTACCAGATTTATAAACGGTCTCGTCTATGCGGGCGTCGGCATTTTGGGCGGCTTCCTTGGGATTGCAGGCAAGATTACAATCGGAACTCTCTCCTGCTTTTTAAGCTACGCAAGCCAGTATACCAAGCCCTTCAACGAAATCTCCGGGGTAATCACGGAGTTTCAGAACGCGGTTGCCTGTGCCGGAAGAATCTTTGAATTCTTAGATGCAAAGGACACTGTTGACACCACCTCCGAACCTCTTGAACTTGAAAAGCTTTCCGGTGAAATCGAAATAAAGGACCTTTCCTTCAGCTATGACAAGTCCAAGAAACTTTTGTACGGTCTCAATTTGAAGGTTGATGCCGGCAAGAAGATTGCAATTGTCGGGCCCACCGGCTGTGGAAAAACAACCTTCATCAACCTCTTAATGCGTTTCTACGAACCCGACGGAGGCGAAATTCTCTTTGATAACTCCCCTTCATACCGGATAAAGAAAGCCTTTTTAAGAAAGAACATCGGCTTCGTACTTCAGGATACCTGGCTCAAATCAACCACCATTGCGGAGAACATCTCCTACGGAAAGCCCGATGCCACAATGGATGAAATCATCGATGCCGCGAAGAAGAGCCATGCTCACAGCTTTATCATGAGGCTCAAGGACGGCTACAATACAAAGGTCGGTCCGGACGGCGGAAATCTGTCGGCAGGTCAGAAACAGCTCCTATGTATCGCCCGTGTAATGCTTGCACTGCCTCCCATTCTGATACTCGATGAGGCAACCTCATCCATTGATACCAGAACCGAAATCAAGGTAAACAAAGCCTTTATGGCTCTCACCGAAGGACGCACAAGTTTCATCGTAGCCCACCGTCTTTCCACTATCCGAAATGCGGATCTGATACTTGTAATGAAAGACGGAAACATCATCGAGCAGGGTACACACGAAGAACTTCTTGCAAGCAAGGGCTTCTATTATTCGATGTTAAACTCCTAAAATTTCTTTAAGTTAAAACGCAAAAACGGCCGATGAATTTTCATCGACCGTTTCTTACTATATAGGAAATTGCTCCGCGTG
>CAVJJQ010000130.1:0-6529 GCA_963649755.1 bacterium
TCACCTACGGTGACAGCTCTCCCAGAGGGAGAGCCAAGAGGGAGAGCCAAGGGGGGAGAGCCAAGAGGCTGCACCTAATACTTGCCTCTCCCTTTGGGAGAGGTGGCCGAGCGAAGCGAGGACGGAGAGGGCGCGCTCGGCGCGTGAGAGTTTCGCAAGCGAAACTCTTTTTTTATTGACCTATTTAAGCAAGATGGCTACAATATTGTTTGTCGGTTGCAAGCGACTGATTAGCAAGTTACAGGAGACGTAGTGAAATGAGTAATTTAAATATTGTATGCCTTGATTTGGAAGGCGTTTTGGTACCCGAGATATGGATTGCATTTTCTGAGGCTACGGGAATAGAAGAGCTTAAGATTACCACCAGGGAAGAGCCCGATTACGACAAGCTCATGAAGTACCGCATCGGGATTTTAAAGGAGCATGGGCTTGGCCTAAAGGAAATCGAGGAGACCATCGCAAAAATCGATCCGATGCCGGGAGCAAAGGAATTCTTGGATGAATTGAGAAGCCTTACCCAGGTCGTCATTTTGAGCGATACCTTTACACAGTTTGCAAAGCCCTTAATGGAGAAACTTAACCTACCTACGATTATGTGTAATACTTTGGAAGTAGCGGAGAACGGTGAAATTACGGGTTACAAATTAAGATGTGACCACACAAAGTTAAGCACCGTAAAGGCACTTCAGTCGGTAGGCTTTGATACAATTGCTTCGGGTGATTCACACAACGATCTTGAGATGATTCGCGCTAGCAAGGCAGGTTTCCTCTTTAGAAGTCCCGATTCCATTAAGAAAGAAAATCCCGACCTTAAAGCACTTGAAACATACGATGAGCTTCTTAGCGAGATAAAGAAAGCTTTATAGACTTGTTGACACTCATCTGCATGCGTGTTAATATTTTAACGAAAATAATCTTCAGGGGTGGGTGAAATTCCCTACCGGCGGTAAAGTCCGCGACCCGGGAAACCGGCTGATTCGGTGAAATTCCGAAACCGACGGTAAAGTCCGGATGGAAGAAGAAACATATCTTTCTTTGCATGCATTGACCCCGTGGACTTTCACGGGGTTTTTCGTTGAAAAAAGAAAGTAAAGTTCCTGCTTTAATGCGTTCCCTGCCGCAGGAAAGGGTTTAAATGAACAAACAAAATTCAAAAATCAGTGTCAGAGTAATGACCGGAGCCGCAATGCTCTCGGCCGTAGCCTTCGTACTTCAGTACCTCGAAGTATCGCTTCCCTTTATGCCGTTTTTTATAAAGCTTGATTTTTCGGATCTCCCGGCCTTGATAGGTGCCTATGCCTACGGTCCTTTGGCGGGAGTCATTATCGAGTTTATCAAAAACCTTATACACTGCGCCGTTTCGCAAAGCGCCACCGTCGGAGAACTTTCAAACTTCTTGCTCGGTGCGGTATTTACTGCTGTTGCGGGTCTTATTTACGCTCACAAAAAGACAAAGAAAACTGCTCTCATAGGCGGTATCGCGGGTGCAGTGGCAATGGGGCTTTTCTCGATTCCGTCAAATTATTTTATTGTTTATCCTTTTTACTATAAGGCATACATGCCCAAAGAAACCGTTTTAAGTGCCTATCAGGCAATTCTTCCAAGCATAGATTCCATCATGGAAAGCCTTCTTATATTCAACCTTCCCTTTACGATTTTGAAGGGACTTTTGAATGTTTTATTTGCAATGCTTATTTATAAACCTCTCTCCAAGGTTTTGAAAGGATAGTATGACCTGTTCACTTCCTGTTACCATAAAAGGCACAGTCACTCACGGAAATAAAATCGGAACCGACTTAAACATGCCAACCGCAAACCTTACACTTGATGCTTCGTATAAAGACTTTCCTCACGGAGTTTATTATTCCGAAGTTCAAATCGGCTCAAGCATCTACAAGGGCATATCAAATCTCGGTATCAAGCCCACCGTCAAGAGCGATACAACTCTTAACCTCGAAACCTTTATTTACGATTTTGACGGTGACCTCTATGAAAAAGAAATATCCGTGACCTTACTTAAGTTTCGGCGTCCCGAAAGAAAGTTTGACAATCTTTCCGAGCTCGAAGCTGAAATGCACAGGGATATGGAAGCGGGAAGAACTTTTTCACTTTAAGTTTTCTTTCTAAGCGACCGCCTTACTTTATTGATATGTCGCTCGAATGCTCCGCTGTTTAAAAGCTCGGTCAGCACAAATTGTTCAAGTGTCGGAACCGGACAGGAATGAAAGCCTGTCCGGTTTTTAAATGTTTCAATGAGTTCATCCGGAACGACCATATAGGCAGCCTTTATAAAGGGCCCGATAGTCTGTGAAAAGGTGTTTAAATAGATTACCCTCTTGCCTTTACCTAAAAAGAAAAGTGTTTCCTCGGGCTTTCTGAGCGGAGAAAACTCCGATTCGAAGTCATCTTCCACGATTACCGCATCCCTTTCTAAAGCCCATCTTAGGTATTCGCGCTTCTTGCCTGCCGATGCCATGACGGAACTTGGGAAAGAGCGATACGGAGAAACGTGCAGTATCTTTGCTTTTGAATTTCTCAAAGCTTCAGATTCTATTCCGTCAATGCCAAGTGCCAGCCCTTCCGTAATCGCTCCGCCCGCCGTGTAGACTTTTTCTATCTTGTGATACGACGGTTTCTCTATTCCATACGTGATTTCCCGTCCGAAGGTTTCAAGTATCAGGCTGTATAAATATTCGGCACCGTATCCGACTATTATGCAATCGGGTGAGGCATAAATGTTCCTGCTTCTTGCAAGGTATGAGGCTATGGCCTCCCTTAACTCCTTACGTCCGAAGTCCTCGGATCTTTCAAAAAGCTTCCCCTCGTATTCCGCAAGCACTCGCCTGACCGTCTTTGAATAAATGGAAAAAGAAAAACCTTCTTTATCCCTTAAATCCTGTTTTACAGGTTCAATTCTTAACTGTTCCTTGTTGCCTATTTGCGAATAGGTGTCCGCTTCGTCATAGGAAACGAAATATCCGCTTTTTTCCTTGGGAGAAATGTAACCCTCATCGGCAAGAAGTTCGTACGCATGCATCACGGTGATAATGCTCACTCCCTTCATGTCCGCATAGACCCTCTTTGACGGCAGCTTTTCACCGTATTTGTATATTCCCCGAACGATATCGTCCTTTGCTTCCTCGTAAATCTTTAAGTATTTGCTATCTGGTATCATAAAATTTTCCTTTTCTGGTAATTTTTATATTACCAATACAATGATACATTTAATACCGAATTAAAGCAAGAAAGGAAATAACCATGAAAAACAACAATTTTGACGCAAAAAAAATAGCAGTCTGCGGACTGATGGCTGCTCTTGCCTTCGTAGGCTACACAATCTTCCCCGCATTCTCCATTACAGGCACAAAGGTACATATAGGAAATGCTTTCGTGGTCTTAGCTGCCCTTATACTCGGAGGTGTTTACGGCGGACTGTCAGGCGCCGTCGGACTCACAATAGCGGATATTGTATCCGGATATGCGGCAAGTGCTCCGAGAACATTTATCTGTAAGCTCTTAATCGGCATAATTGTAGGTCTGTTTGCTCACAAGATTGCGCACCTTAACGAATCACATCCGAAGAAGTACGTCATAAAGTGGACGATAATAGCAACGGTTGCAGGACTTCTCTTTAACTGCATCTTTGAACCTGCTCTTAAATATGTCTGGTATACGATTCTTACTCCGAATGCGGACAAAGCCGCCTCGGCAATAAAGTCGCTTATGGCATTAACGGTTTACACTACTTATATAAATGCCGTAATCAATGCAATAATTGCCATAATACTTTATAACATTTTACGTCCGGTTCTTATAAAGCTCGGAGTAATAAAGCCGGTGAAGTTTTAATATACGAATCAATCATAAAGGACAAAAAAGGAGAGTGCTTATATGGGCACTCTCCTTTGTGTTTTTTCGGATGGGTTTCGGTTATCTTAAATTCGAATCGTCATGTATGAGCCTTTGTTATTTAAGACTTTGAGATTAAACGGTTACCTCTTCACAGAGTCCTTCACCCTTTGCCTCTATGCTCATGCTTTCATCCTTTTTGAAAGGTACGGCGTAAGCGGTAAGCATTCCCTTGTAAGCCTTCCCGGTATCTGAAAAATAATCGGTCACATCGCTTAAGTCTCCGTTGTCAACGGCTATGAGCTTACCGTTTTTAACGGTAACAGAAAGAAGGGTATCTGCGGTATAAACCCTATTGCCGTCAATATCCGTTACGGTTATATCTGCCTTTACCAAATCGTTAAACGAATCGGTAAGGGAATCGTCAAACGGCATTTCAAGAGGCAGCTTCGACTTATCGCACTTGACTGCATTTATTGCAAGCTTACAAGGCTTGGTTACCGATTTAAGCTCATGTACGGCAGTTACCTGTCCGGCTTCGTTAACGGCTTCGCCCTTAAGCACACCCTTTTCAAAGGGAAGCTTTACGATGATGCAGTCTTTGTCGTTTTCTTTTTCATAGGTTCCGATTAAGCGGTCATTAAGGTAAAGCCTTACTGTGGGTTCATTTGTGTAAATCTTTACGCAGATTAACTCTCCGTCACCGTAATCCCAGGCTTCCGATACATCCGCATGCTCGTTTGCGTATTCGGATCCAAATTCCTGTCCCCAAGGCGAAACTTTTGCTTGAGATTCGGAAATCGCTGCAAGGTGAATCATAGGCTCATCGCTCCAGAAGCTTTGACGCCTGTAAAAAGAAGTTTTTTCAAAGCCTGCGGTCGTAAGCAAGCCTGCCGGTGAACCGTGAACGGGCCAGCCTTTAGCCTCGCCGAGATAATCAATACCGGTCCATAAGAACTGCCCGGAAATATAGTCATTGTCCGTAACGGCTTTCCATTCCTTGTATCCGTGGCCGTTTTCACTTCCGAGCAAAGGCTTGTCGGGAGTCTTGTCATGATAGTCCTTGTATAGATGTTCTTTATAATTAAAGCCCGCAACGTCAACGCTGTCTAAAAAGCCAAGGTGCGCGGATAATTCCGGAAAGGCGGCTGCCAGGGTGACAGGTCTTGTATCATCCGTTTCCTTTACAACCTCTGTAAGCATACCGGACAGATATTTTAATCTCGAAGCGTCGGGGCGCAGGGGATTGTACATTCTCTCAGCAGCAGGTTTATTTGCGTCGTTATTGCCTGTCATTTCTTTAAATGAAGGATGACAGTAAGGATCGTTTGGATAATCAATTTCGTTTCCGATGCTCCAAAGAATTACAGAAGGGTGATTTCTGTCACGGAGTATGAGATCGGTCAGATCCTTTTTTCCCCAGGTATTGAAGTTTATGTAATAACCCTCATGCTTTGGAGGATAAACATTGTGCCCCGTACTCCATTTGTTCTTTGGACCTTCCCACTCGTCAAAAGCCTCGTCCATTACATAAAAGCCAAGGCTGTCGCAAAGCTTGTAAAGCTCGGGAACATGGGGATTGTGGCTCATTCGTATAGCATTGCAACCCATTTTTTTAAGCTTAAGGAGCCTATCATACCACACCAAGGGCGGAACAGCGCCGCCAAGTGCGCCGGCATCATGATGAAGGCAGACACCCTTAAGAGTTTCGGGCTTTCCGTTTACAAAGAAACCATTTTCAGGGTCAAACTTAAACGTTCTTAAACCGACTTTTTCTTTTTGCATAAGTGAGGTATTACCTCTGACAGTCAGATATGTCTCCAGGGTGTACAAATATGGGTCGTCCGCACTCCACGCGTGAGGCTTTTTAACGGTAGAGGAAATGGTGTGCGAGATTTCATCCTTCGAAAGAATGGAAAGCTTTGAATTAATCTCGTCCGCAGTATTTCCGTCTTCGTCTTTGAGCCTGTATGTTACGTCCGCTTTCACATCGGTGTCCGTTTCGTTTACATAGGAAGCATCTATTTTGATAATCGCAAGTTCATTGTTTACAACGGGAGAGGTAAAGAAGATTCCGTGCTTTTGCGGGTGAACCTTTTCCTTGACCTCGATGCAAACCTTTCCCAAGATTCCCGACCCCGTAAACCATCTCGAATCGGCAATTTCGCGCCTGTCCACGTAAACGGAAAGAATGTTGTCCCTTTCAAAGGAGGCAAATTCGGTTACATCCACGGAAAAAGAAACATATCCGTTCGGGCGTTCACCCAGATAATAACTGTTAAAATACACGCGGCTGTTTTTGTAGATGCCGTCAAAGTTTATTGAAATGCTCTTTCCCTGCCATTCGGGTTTAAAGGGAAGGTGAAGCCTGTACCAGCCGATTCCGCCGCACAGATATCCGGTTCCGCTTGAATAATCCTTTGAAAAGGGCTTGTGCACCGACCAATCGTGCGGAAGAGTTACATCCTCCCATGAAGTGTCATCAAACCATGCCTGCCAGGCGTCAGGCTCGTCGCCCAAGTGAAATTTACAGGGGAAATTAATCTGAAAAACTGAAGTATCCATAATGACCTCACTTTTTTTGCTATATAGGAAATTGCTCCGCGTGAGAGAGCCAAGTCCCTCTCAGTCACCTACGGTGACAGCTCTAGCCCTCTCAGTCACCTTCGGTGACAGCTCT
>CAVJJQ010000131.1:0-6483 GCA_963649755.1 bacterium
TCGCTAACGCGACCGCGCTCGGCGCGTGAGAGTTTCGCAAGCGAAACTCTTTTTTACTATATAGGAAATTAATTTCAATCTATATTTTTATCTTATTTATAGAATCTGTAAACACCGAATACTTTGCCGAGAATGGTGCAGTCATCGACAATAATGGGCTCCATGGAATCATTCTGAGGCTGCAAACGGATGTGACCGTCTTCCTTGTAGAAGTTTTTGACGGTAGCGGAATCGTCCACCAAGGCAACGACCAGGTCGCCGTTTTTGGCTTCGTTGCACGATTCAACCATTACATAGTCACCGTTCATAATGCCTATATTAACCATTGAATTGCCCTTTACTTTTAATACAAACGCCTGACCGGAAGGAACACGTTCCAACGGAATGGGGAAGTAGGAGTCAATATTCTGAGTGGCCAAAATCGGCTGGCCTGCGGCAACTGTTCCGACAACGGGAATGCTTGCGGTTTCCGTTCTGATGCTTTGGAAGGAATCGTCACAGATTTCTATTGCCCTGGGCTTTGATGGATCTCTTTTGATATATCCCTTATTTTCCAAACGCTCAAGCTGAGCAAATACTGAAGATGTTGATTTAAGATGAACGGCTTCGCAAATTTCACGAACCGACGGCGGATATCCGCGTTCCAAAATCTGCTGTTTTAAAAAGTCGTAAATTTCCTGTTGACGGGTGGTAAGGGCTTTGCTGGTCATAAAATCCTCCTTTGATATTTATTGATAAGTATAATCGCCTGTGTAAAATTTGATATCTGAATGATAACACAGATTATCGGAAAAAGCAAACAAACTTTTTGAAAATATGTTCGAAAAACCTATTGACATCCAAAACTTTGTTTGGTAACATATGTTCGTAAGCAAACGAGTGTTTGAGGTGATCGTGATGAAAGCGAACAATATTGGTATCAACAGTTACAGTGAATACAGGGTATTAAATAATAAGATGAAGAGAGTTGCCGAGCTTAAACGTAATTTATTCTTAACCGGCCTCGTCCTTATATTATTTATTTTATTTCTTACAATTTTTTCCGTTAAGTCAAACGCCTCGGAAGATCCGGATTCCAAAGAGTACAAGCATTATCTTACCGTCGAAATTATGCCCGGTGATTCCGTTTACAGTATTGCGGAAGAATATTTGAGTAACGGATATTCTTCAATTGATTCTTTGATATATGAAATTCTTTATGTTAACAATCTCAGCGAAAACACGGTTTTAATAAGCGGAAATTATCTTATTGTACCGGTTTATTCGATCAGATAGTGTTACGGGATATTTTCGTCCATTATTTTGAATAGTTCCGGAACCTTAATCGGCTTGGTGATAAAAGCATTCATACCTGCTTCAAGGCATTGTATTTTATCTTCATTCATTGCATTTGCAGTCATTGCGATTATGGGAACTGTATCAGAATCGATTCTTGCGAGTTCACGAATTCTTCTTGTAGATTCAATACCATCCATTCTTGGCATTCTTATATCCATAAAAATTGCCTTGTAGTAATTGGGTGTTGATTTCTCAAATTTTTCAAGTCCCATTTTACCGTCTTCGGCAATTTCAACATCAGCACCGAAGCTTTTTAAAATTTCCGCTGCAATTTCCTGATTTATTATATTGTCTTCGCAAAGCAGGAAAGTATATCCGCTAAAGTTTCTTTTCTTTACATCCGCAGGTTTGTTTTCGCTTGAATTATCCTCTGCAATTTCATCCGAATAGGGGAAAGTGATTTGAATTACAGTTGTAGTACCTTTATTAATTTCACTTTCTATTTTAATTTCCCCGCCCATCAGATCAATTAAGCTTTTGGTAATTGAAAGTCCCAAACCGCTGCCTTCATTGTGATTCAATGACATACGGTTTTCCTGAGAAAAGGCTTCAAAGATATGATTCTGAAATTCCTTGCTCATACCGATTCCGTCATCGGTTATTTTGAATGTAACAAGGCTTAGCTTGTCATCAATTTTATCGGCGTCTACAAACAGATCAATGTGACCGTTTTCCAATGTATATTTACATGAATTTGACAGGATATTAAATATTATCTGATTTAAACGAAGTTTATCCGTATACAGATACTTAAAAGACTGAGTACCCTGGATTGTAAAGGTAATATTTTTCTTTTTACATACAGGAGAGATGACCGAGAATATGTAATCCGAAAATTCACGATAAGTATAAGGTTCTACAGTGAGTTTGATTTTCCCGGATTCAATTCTTGACATATCGAGCAGGTCATTTATTAAGTTTAAGAGATAGTTTGAAGACATCTCGGCCTTAGACAGGTAATTTAATACCTTGTCGGACAGTTCTTCCTTCATTGCGAGCTGAAGCATTCCGATTATTCCGTTTAAGGGCGTACGAATATCATGGCTTACCAAGGACAGGAAATTTGTTTTTGCTCTGTTTGCTTTTTGCGCTTCAATTAAAGCATTGGAAAGTGCTTCCTTTTGCCTTAAGTCATCATTATATATCTTGGTCGTATCGCGACAGGATATTGCTATTACATTTTTCTTGTTATTTAAAAATGAAAATCGTAAAAGCTTATGATGTCCCTTTTGCGGATTGTCTTTTGTATTAAACTGAATCAGATATTCGCCTGAATCATTGAGTTTTTTTATAAGGTTATCAAGCGTAAATACTTCCAGAACTCTCTTAAGTTCACGATCACTTGTAATGTATTTACGGAAAGCTTCAGTGAAACCTTCTATGAAATTCTTCTCGCGAATATTTAATTCCTGGCTGAACTTATCAAGAATTACGTACCTGTTCATGTTGATATAGGCAAGCGCAATAAAGTCAAATTCACGTTGTACCGTACCGTTTACAAGGCGGTTTACTATCTTAATATTGTTGATATTCAGAATATGAAAAATTGCCTCAAGTTCATTGGATAAGGGATTTTTAACCATATCAGCCGAGATCCTGACCCAGATTTCGTCATCCAGGCAGGTGCCCATATGAACTTCAAGTGTGATTTGTATGACACCTTGACTAAATTTAAGCGCAAGGTTACTTCGCGAAAAATTGTCAAGAAATTTATCTTTTTCACGTGCATCCGGTATAAATTCCGATAAACCGAAAAACACTTCCTCAGAGGTTTTGGCATACATAAGCTTTGAAAGATATGTCAGCGAAACAGAAGAGTAAGAACATTCATTTCTGGATAAATTTAATTGAAAACTTGCAAGAGAATCGGGATTAATCTTTAATGTGGCTTTTGTACGATGCTCAAAGAGTAATTCCGCTGTTTTTTCTTCGGTTAAATCAATGCCCATTCCATGAGCCATTATCGGATGACCGTTTGAATCGCAGTCAAAATAATATTTTGTCTTGAGGTATCTTGGATTTTTACTGTCTGCAAAGTGATACCAACATTCAAAGCCGGAGTCATCTTTGCCTGCTTTTACATTACTTATGTAATTCAAAAATTCATCGACATTTTCTCGTTCTATAATATTTCTTTCAATAATCGAGTATGGGAAATTATTAAGTGTCGGAGCATTAAAAAATGAGATATTTGAAGTGGGATATACTTTTCCGAGTAAAAGATCATAATCCCAGGTAAATATCTTCCCGAATTCAATGGCAAACTGATATTTTTTGTCAAGCATGGCTATGCTTTTCAGTGTATCTTTGCTTAATGAGTTCATAGAATTTTGCGATCGTAAAGTATCTTCGTTCATGGCATTTCCCTCAAAAAGGTTTATATATACCTTTATGCAGTACGTTTACAAAACAAACAAAAATATTTATGATTTTTTATCTCGTAGCTTAACAATATTTGCGGCACTTCGCCTTCTGTCATCTTCAATTGCCGCGTAGTGCTTTCTTGTGGTATTTACATCCTTGTGACCGAGTACATCTGCAACGAGGTAGATATCACCGGTTTCTTTATACAGAGTTGTTCCGTAAGTGCTTCTCAATTTATGAGGTGTGATCTTTTTAAGATTGGTTACATTAGATGTATATTTCTTAACCAGCTTTTCGACACTTCTTACACAGATTCTTTTATTTTGTAAGGACAAAAATAAAGCTTTTTCATTTCCGCTCACCGGTACGATTGAACGCCTGATTTCAAGATAATCAAGCAGTGCAGTGCGAACTTCGTCTCCGAAATAAACAGTTGCCTCCTTACCGCCTTTCCTTACAATAAAAATACCGTTTGATTTGAAATCAACATTGTCGATATCAAGTCCGACACATTCGGATACTCTTATTCCGGTGCCTAACAGAAGAGTGATAATCGCGACGTCACGAAGCTTTGTCTTTTCGTGAAAACGCATCTGACCTTTCGTGAGCTTTTCACCGTCCTCGACCATATCAAGAAGTATTGCCACCTCATCCGGTTCCAAGCGTATAATTTCTTTCTCATGGAGCTTTGGAGTAGATACAAGACTCGGAGGATTGGTGGAAATCATTTCGGACATATAAAAGTATTTGTAAAAGCTTCTTAAAGAGGCTAATTTCCTTGCTTTGCCGCGCTCGTCGTTTTTGATTTCCTTGGAATCTTTTTCGTACAGGGTAAGATATTCAAGATATTCCTCAATATCTTCCCTTTTAACGGAGTCCAGAATTTCAAGCGGAAAATCTTTTATTTCGGTGTCTTTAAGTGAAGGGTTCCTTTCCTTTAAAAATTCGAAAAAGATTCGAATATCATAAGCATAGGAGAGCCTGGTACGTGAGGAAGTATATTCTTCAATACCTCTGAAAAACTGCTTACAGAAGGGCGGAAGAGTTTCAAGCATAGACCTGAGTTTATGTATATTATTTCGTACTATTTCATCATGATATGTTAGCGTTGATGAATTATTTGACATTTTTGCTCCGTTTTTAAGATTTTTCATCTAAATATTAACACAAAATTTTTGTGAATGATATAATGAATGATACAGGGGACAAAGGTACAAAACAATTTTCACAAGCTTGCTTGCGAAAATTGTTTTGACCTTGGGACCCGCTCCGACATGAGTAAGGAGCCATTTTTCGAAGAAAAATGAGCGGATTACGAATGTCGGGGGAGGATTGCGAGAGTGCGAAGCACGTAGCAATCCTCCGGTATCATATAAATATTAAGAGGATACAAGGATTGCGAGAGTGCGAAGCACGTAGCAATCCGTATCATTCATTAAAATGTGAGGAATATCCAATGAAGTTCAAACCCGAAAAAAAATACATCCAAATCAGCATGACAATTTTCTTTACAGCAGTAGCTATAATGCTGGTTTACTTTTTGTTTTTCAGAATAGCCGAAATAAAAGCCTGGTTTGCATCTATTAACAAGACACTTGCACCGATTTTTTGCGGTCTGATTTTTGCTTATCTTATGACACCGCTTCTCAATACCATTGAAAAAAAGCTGATTATACCTTTATTTGATAAAAGAAAATGGATGGTTTCAAACCCAAAAAGGGGCGCGCATATCAGAAGAATTTCCGTGGTGCTTACTTTTTTAATCGTTTTGTTATTCTTTTATTTGTTTTTCTATGCAGTTATTCCTCAATTGTACGGAAGCATTTTAAACCTTGTTTCACAGTACAATACATATACTAATAATATTATCAATTGGATTAACGATACTCTGAATGACAATCCGGAAATTGCAGATCTTTTATCCAAGACAATTGCCGATTATTCGGATGAGGCCGATGATTATTTGAACGGAATTGTATTGCCTGCAATTCAGTCATTTATTTCACCCAATTTAAATAATATTTTTTCATCGATTTCACAGTCAATCGTTAAGCTTTTTACAGCAATTTGGAATATCATAATCGGACTAATTATTTCTCTGTATGTGCTTTGCTCAAAGGAAAAGTTTGCTCAGGGAAGTTCACGTCTTTGCTATGCAATTTTTGAAACAAATTCCGCAAACAAATTTATTGAATCGGTAAGATTTACACATCGTACGTTTATAGGATTTTTAAGCGGTAAAGTTGTCGATTCGCTTATAATTGGAATTTTATGCTACATCGGCTGCCTGATTATGAAAATGCCGTATACGGTCTTGATAAGCGTTATAGTCGGTGTTACGAATGTAATTCCTTTCTTCGGTCCGTACATCGGAGCAATTCCTTCGATATTCATCATTTTGCTGGTTGATCCAAAGCAGGCATTGATATTTACAATATTCATCATTGTATTGCAGCAATTCGACGGAAACTTTTTAGGGCCCATGATTTTATCACAGTCAACAGGTTTGACCGGATTTTGGATCATTTTCGCAATTACTTTGTTCGGTGGTTTGTTCGGTGTGTTCGGTATGGTAATCGGTGTTCCCGTTACAGCCGTAATTTTCGCCGGTATTGAAAATATTACCGCCGGTCGACTTAAAAAGAAAAACCTTCCCGTTGAACCCGAAAAATATTACGAAGTCGGTTCAGTAAGTCCCGAAGGCGAATTTACACATTACGAATACGAAAAGCCCGAAACAAAGAAAATAAATAAGGACGGTAAATTCTATAAGGCATTTGC
>CAVJJQ010000132.1:0-6408 GCA_963649755.1 bacterium
GTCACCGTAGGTGACTGAGAGGGCTAGAGCTGTCACCGAAGGTGACTGAGAGGGAGTCGCATTAGCGACATATACCGTTTGTTAAAGCAGCGCATCCTCGCGGAATGCTTTTATTTTGCTCCGATTGTCATTGCAAGGTGGTTTCTTTCATCCCTGCAGTTTAAAAAACTTTGCATTATCTTCGGTGAAAAGACTCCGCATTCGCCGTCTACTATCATCTTTTCCGCCACATCCAAAGGATAAGCATCCTTGTAGACTCTCTTGCATATCAGTGCATCGAATACGTCGGCTACCGATACAATCTGTGCGGAAAGCGGAATCTCTTCTCCTTTAAGTCCGTCCGGATAGCCTTTCCCGTCATACTTTTCGTGATGCGAACGGCAGATATCATAAACTACCTTGCCGAATTTCTCATCCCAGATGCCTTCTGCATCTACCCTGTCAAGAAGCTCACAACCCTTTGTGGTATGAGTCTTCATTATTTCAAATTCTTCTTTTGTAAGCTTACCCGGTTTTAAAAGAATCGTATCCGATATTGCAATTTTTCCGAGATCGTGAAGCGGAGAAGCCGAAGCAATTACATCCACATCATTCTCCGTAAGCCCGTATTCCGGAAAGTCTTTCATGGCCTGAGTGGCAATACATTTGGTAAAAGCCTTGACCCTCATTACATGTTCGAAAGATTCCATGTGTCTGAATTCAACCGCCGTACCGAGTATGTCTATGATTTTCGAGTTTGTTTCTCTAAGCTTTTGGGCCTGTGCCTCCAGAAGGACATTTTGCTTTCTGATGTCTTCGGTTTGCTCGGCGACCTTTATGGCAAGCATCTTCCTGCTTTGGAACAACTCAAGAGAGTTTCTTACTCTTCTGAGTATAATGGTACTCTCATAAGGTTTGTGTATGAAATCATTCACGCCGAGGTCAAAGGCTTTAAGCTCGGCCTCCACGGCATTTTCACCGGATATCATAATTACGGGTAAGAACTTTTCAAGCCCCATTTTCTTTATTTCACGAAGAACATCAAAGCCGTCTACTTTCGGCATATAAAGGTCAAGAAGCACAAGCGCTACATCCTTGTCATTCCGAATGTAGTCGATTGCTTCCTTGCCGTCCGACGCCTCTTTGATTTCGTAGTCGCTTTCGAGAATTGCCTTCAGCATTTCTCTGTTAAGCTCATTGTCCTCCGCAATTAATACGGTCTGCCTCGCCTGCATATTAAACCTCACAGTCCACTTACAATATAAACAAACTCTCTATAATTTCTCTCTATGATTTCTATTTATGCCTCTAATCTCTGCTTTATTTTTCCGGATGTTCAGTCCCCATACAGGGATCTGATTGCCGATATTACCTTTTCATACTCTTCCGTTACAACCGGAAGTTTAGCCGCACCCTCTTCAAACCGCTCGGCTCTGAAATCCTCGCACTGATCCGAAACTCTTTCTTTAAGCTCGTCCATCGAGAAGTTTGCAGCCAGACCCTTAAGGGTATGAGCCGCAATAAAGGCGGAATGGTTGTTTTCTTTTTCAATTGCAGATACAAGCTCTCCGTAGGTCGGCTCCTCCAAAAACTTTTTTAAAAGCTTTCTGAGCAAATCGTCGTTCTTCATAAAACGTGCGTAAAGCTTGTCCGCGTCAATTCCGCCGGTTTTAAGTATGGTGCGTTCTTTTTCTGTCATATGTAACCCTCTTTATTTAGATGCTAACCCTTCATCGGTAAATCAGACTCTTGCAAAACCGTCTGCCTGTTTCTTTAAGTCCTTGGATACCTGCTCGTTCTCGCCCATCTCGCTCTTAACAAGGCCGATAGCCTGTACCAAAGAATCAATGTTTTCGGCTGCGCTTACAACGCCCTTTGCGCTCTCTTCGACAGCCTGATTTATTCCGTTGATGGAATCGTTCATGTCGGCAACGTCGTTCTTTATCGCGGTTATGCCATTTTCACATGAAGCCATATCCTCGTCAATGTGTGTTGCATCGTCGGAATACTGCTGTCCCATGTCTACGAAGGTGCCGTAGTCGGGAAGTATCGTCTCATTGATATAGTTTACAATATTCTGAGAAGCTTCGGCAAGTTCCTTAACAGACGCTATAACGGTTGAGTTGATAGTCTGAATGTTGTTTGCGGTTTCCCTTGAGGAATCCGCAAGCTGTCTGATTTCGTCTGCGACAACCGCAAAGCCTCTTCCCGCTTCACCTGCTCTTGCAGCTTCAATTGAGGCATTTAAAGCAAGTAAGTTTGTCTGTGAGGAAATGCTCAAGATTTCGTTTGTAAGCTTTTCAACCTGCTCTACGCTCTTTGAATTTTCAAGTGCCGCATTCAAGCCCTCGGTGAATTCTCCGATAACGGTTGTGGTATGTTCTTTATTCTTCTGTGCGCTTGCCTTTAGATCGTCGGCACGCTTCTTCATATCCTTTGCATAATCCGAAATTGCCGCGGTCTGCTCTGCAAATCCGTTTACTCTCTGGTTAACATGCTCGGTATTCTCGGTTACGTTGTTGGTCGTAGCGGAAACCTCTTCCATGGTAGCGGAAAGTTCTTCCATGATTGCCGAAACGTCATTTGCACTGTCATTTGAAGAAGCAACATTTGTGGCAACGCTTCCGACTACTCTGTCGAGGGTATCGGAACCGGTAATGATACGTGACATGATACCCTGAAGAGTTTCGATAAATCTGTTGATACCATGTGCAACCGCACCTATCTCATCGTTGCTCGTTACGGCAATTCTCTTTGTCAAATCACCCTTGCCGTCTTCAATGTCCTTGATAATTTCGTTAAGCTGCTTTGACTGGCGCTGTAAAGGTCTTGCTATAAGCTCGACAGTTGTTGTAATGGTTGAAATAAGTGCAATTACCAATACAACCATCAGGAATATGCTGTTTTTAACGGAACCGTCGTAAATATCCATCTGTTCAAGAACAGAGTCGGAAATCATCGTATTGTTTTCGGCTGTAAGTGTTTCAACCTTTTCACCGATTGATGAAGTCCAGGTTCTTAAGACTTCATTGGCGCTTGTAAGGGCTGCTTCACTGTCTGTCTGTGACAGTGTCATGATTTCAACCGCCTGCGTCTGAGCATCTGCGATTTCGGCAAAAAGCTCATCCATTACGGCCTGCCCCTCTGTGGAAAACATATCTTTATTTGCGGTCAGCTGTGCTTCATATCCGTCACATTCTTCCTTTATCGCCTGAAGATCTGACATGATATAGGTCATCATTTCTTCATTGCCGTCTGCCGTACAATAAGCAAGCACATACTTCATGGTTTCCTGAATGTTTACATTCATGTTGCTGAGTGAGTACAGGTTCTGAATTCCCTGATTTGAGACTTTTTTACTCGTAGTGTTTATTTTTCTCATGCTTGTAAAAGCAACAAGAGCGGCCATCATTCCACATATACCCACTACAATAACCGGAGTAAGTATCTTAAAAATAACCTTTGTGTTGAATCCCTTCTTATTGGGATTGTACTGTATTTCTTTTTGTTTCCTCGCCATGGCACGGCCTCCGTAAAATCAAATTTCTATCTGATTTTAGTAGAGCTTTGATAACGCTTTATTAAAAAAATAAGGAAATCTTAACATATAGGGAATATTCCCTCTCAAATACGTGCGGAAAAAGAACACTTACGACGTGATTTTCCGTAACTGAATGAGTTTAGTAAGGGCATTCGCATTTTAAAAAAGAGTTTCGCTTGCGAAACTCCGGCGTCTCGCGCAGTCGCGTTAGCGACATTTTCCCTGTGCGCGAGTGCGCATAATTGGCACGTAGTGCCTTTTTTTTACTATATAGGGGATTGCGGAGCAATTTCCTATATAGTAAAAAAAAGGAAGAGTCTCCGTTCTGACCGGAAACGCTTCCTTAAATATTTATTCTGGTATGTTTTTGAACGTTTCATCCAAAGATTCAATCATTTCTTTGTACTGACTTGCCGAAGCATGGGCATTTGTCGAAACCCTCTTGTGTGCCTCAACCGATGCCTTTGACTTTGCAATCGGCTGAATCGTCCCGGCACCGGCGATACAGCCTCCCGGACAAGCCATGCCTTCAAGAAGATAACCGTTATACTTGCCTGCCTTTGCGAGTGCCAATAGCTTTCGGCAATCTGCAAGTCCTTCGGCACTTGCTACTTTTATTTCTCTGTCCGGGTACATATCGTGAATGCAGTTGACAACCGCACTCGCAACGCCTCCGCTTACGGCAAAGCCTCTGCCGTCTCCGCTTGCGCCGTGCATCGTATCGTCATCGGGCAAATCCTTAAAGTTGACTTCCTTTGCTTCGAACATTCCCATGACTTCTTCAAAGGTAAGTACAAAATCAATATCGCTCCTGATGGACCTTCTGCTTGCCTCGAGTTTCTTTGCAGCGCAAGGGCCTATGAAAGCTACCATGCAGCCGGGATGTTCTTTCTTTATAAGCCTACCGGTAAGTACCATGGGGGTTAAAGCCATCGATATGCAGTTCGCATATTCCGGGAAAAGTTTCTTTGCCATAACCGACCATGCCGGGCAGCAGGAAGTAGCCATGAATGGAATCTTCTCGGGCACTTCGTCCACAAAATCCTTTGCCTCTTCAATAGTGCAAAGATCGGCTCCTATCGCAACCTCCACGACATCTTCAAAGCCCAAAGCTTTGAAGGCGGGACGCATCTTTTCGGGCGTAAAGTCGGGTCCGAACTGACCCGTTGCCGCAGGTGCAATGGCCGCATAAACAGGCACATCCGAACGTATCGCCTGAATCACCTGGAAGATCTGGGCCTTGTCGGCAATGGCACCGAAAGGACAGTTTGCAAGACACATGCCGCAGGAAACACATTTTTCATTGTCAATTTCCGCACGACCGTACTCATCGGAACCGATTGCTCCCATTCCGCAGGCCTTCGCGCAGGGTCTTTCCAATTTAAGTATCGCATTGTACGGGCAAACCTGAACGCACTTACCGCACTTGATACATTTGCTTTCATCAATAACGGATTTGCCGTTTTTAACCGTAATGGCGCCCTTCGGGCAAACCTCACGACAAGGATGTGCAAGACAACCCTGGCAGGCATCCGTAACCTTGACCACGTTATTGGGGCAGGCGTGACAGGCAAATTTAATGATATTGATAAGCGGTGGCTGATAGTACTTTTCAGGCTTCACGCACTCCTCGGCTCCCTGTGTAACCGGTGCCTGCTCCGCCGCCGTTCTCACGGAAAGTCCCATCGCCATACGCATTCTTTCACGCACGATGGCTCTCTCCAAGAAAACCGAATCCCTGTATACGGAAACCTCTCCCGGAATAACCCTGTACGGAATTTCCTCCATTTGGGAAAGGTCACCTTCTTTATACTCATATGAGAGTCTCGCAACTTCCGCAAAAACCCTCTTCCTTAAATCATTTACCGATGTGTAGATTCCTCGCATAGCCTGTCTCCGTCAGTTAATTTTTTAACAATGTTCGATGATATTGTACTACATAATAGGTAAATGTGCAATGTAATAAAGAGTTTCGCTTGCGAAACTCCGGCGTCTCGCGCAGTCGCGTTAGCGACATTTACCTATCGCACGAGTACGCATCATTGGCATGTAGTGACTTTTTTTGCTATATAGGAGATTACGGAGCAATTTTCTATATAGTAAAAAGCCTTCGCTCACCAAGTGATAAGCGAAGGATGAATTTCAAATTCTTGAAGCGACTTTATGCATTGACAAGCTGTTTTACTGCTGACTCGTCCATATCTGTCACAGAAGAAATTTGCTCTATAGACATTCCGTTTCTAAACATATTCATAATTATGAGAGCTTGCCCTTCAGCCAAGCCTTTAGCATGTCCTTCAGTCATTCCCTCGGTGCGACCTTCCTCGTGACCTTCTTTACGGCCTTCTTCTCGTCCTTCTTCGCGTCCTTCTTTCCTTATTTCTTCAGTTAAGTTACGCATTTCTTCACGCATTTCTTCGCGCACTTCCCTACGCCCTTCTTCTCTTAATTCTTCAGTTAAGCCACGCATTTCTTCACGCACTTCCCTGCGCCCTTCTTCTCTTAGTTCTTCGCTTGTGTCACACATTTCTCTTACTCCTTTCCACTGTCCCTTTAAATATCCGGCTCTTTCTGCCATGGGTTTACACAACATTTCATCCGGGTTATCGCACAGAAAATCGTGCATCAATTTTCCTATTTCCGTTGTCAAATCATTGTAGCTTGCGTTCACATATACGATATGCCTTCTGTCGTTAAACGGCTTCCCGGTAGGAGAGGCAAGGGGCAGAGGCAAGAGAGAGCTTGGCTCTCCCTTGCCCTCTCCGTCCTCGCTGCGTTCGGCCACCTCTCCCAGAGGGGAGAGGCAAGGGGGTAGAGGCAAGAAAGGGCTTGGCTCTCCCTTCTTGGCTCTCCCTATGGGAGAGCTGTCGCCGAAGGCGACTGAGAGG
>CAVJJQ010000133.1:0-6377 GCA_963649755.1 bacterium
CCTCAGTGGTGGTGTTTTTCAGGGATCTAAGCCAGATCATACAGATTCTTTTGCAAATCGGCATGTGGGCGACACCGATTCTTTGGAATATAGACAGCCTTCCGAGGACATGGCAGCTTGTTATGAAGCTAAACCCGGTAGCCTATATAGTACTTGGCTACAGAGCAACGGTATGTGAAAAAAGGCTGATAATATCAGATTGGGAATATACGATTTATTTCTGGGCGATTACTTTGCTGTTCTTCCTGATCGGTAGGAAGGTATTTAATCGTTTGAAAGAGCATTTTGCCGATGTTTTGTAAATGCGCAAGGATTTAAAGAGGCATTTGCCTGTCCGGCAGCCTAAAATTCTATAATTGATAAATTAAATTTTGAATTAACAATGAGGTAGAGATGGATTCCGAAGCCGTAATATCCGTTAAGGGTCTTAAAAAAATGTATAAGCTTTACAATAAGCCTTCAGACAGACTAAAGGATGCACTGGGGCTTAAGAAGAACGGCTATGCGGTAAACTACGCCCTTAAGGGAGTCGACCTTGATATCTACAAGGGCGAAACGGTAGGCATAATCGGAACAAACGGGTCGGGAAAGTCTACCATCCTTAAAATAATAACGGGCGTTCTTAATCCTACGGAAGGTACTGTTGCCGTTAACGGTCGTATCTCGGCGCTTTTGGAACTCGGCGCCGGCTTCAATCAGGAATACAACGGCATAGAAAATGTTTATTTAAACGGCACCATGATGGGCTTCTCGGAGAAGGAGATAAAGGAAAAGCTTCCCGATATCCTTGAGTTTGCCGATATCGGTGACTATGTCTACCAGCCGGTAAAGACATATTCATCCGGAATGTTTGTACGCCTTGCCTTTGCGGTTGCGATAAATATTGATCCGGAAATATTGATAGTGGATGAGGCTTTAAGCGTCGGAGACGTTTTCTTTCAGTCAAAGTGCTATCATAAATTCGAAGAGTTTAAGAAAAACGGAAAGACCATTATTTTTGTTTCTCATGATTTAAGCTCTATTTCAAAGTACTGCGACAGGGTAATGGTATTAAATAAAGGCACTAAGGTTGCCGAAGGCCGTCCCAAGGAAATGATTGATGTCTACAAGCAGATTCTGGTAGGTCAGTATGCCGAGGACAAGAAGGACATCCTCACGGAAGAGGGCGAGCACCATGAACTGCTTGAGTACGGTTCGATGGAGGCACGCATCATTGATTACTACGTGACTGATGAGAATGGCACAAAGACACAGGCGATTATAAAGGGTTCGGAGTTTACGATTCATATGCGCGTACACTTTGACAAAGACGTTGAGAAGCCTATTTTTGCATACAAGTTTGTGAATCCGAAGGGCGTTGAAATCACCGGCACCAATACGATGTACGAAAAAGCCTTTTTAAGAGACGGTAAGGCAGGCGAGACCTTGGACATTACCTTCACCCAGGAAATGAACCTCCAGGGCGGAGACTATATCATGAGCTTTGGCTGTACCGGTTATCATCGGGACACTTTTGTGGTTTACCATCGTATGTATTACGCGCTTGCAATATCCGTTATATCGGATAAGGATACTGTTGGATATTATGACATGAATTCAAAGGTTACTATTCAAGATGCTTAAAAAGAAAATCGGAAAAGTAAATTTAAATTTAATAAGTGAATCCACACAGGAGCCCTCCGAAATTAAGGCTGATATCTTAAGGATTGTCCGTGATTTAAACGTAATCGAGTATCAGGGGATCATTGAGGAAAAGGCAAGTGTGTCAGGCGAGGTCGGCTATCAGTACCTGTACCATTTAAGCGAGATAAGGGCAAATATAGTTTCCTGGCTTCCTATCAAGGCTTTAGATACCGTGCTCGAATGCGAATGCGAATGCGGAGCGGTAACCGCGGGGCTTATCAAGAAGACCCATCATGTGACAGCTTTTACAAAGGATAATTTTGATGCTGAGATAGTCTGCGAACGTTTTTCGGATGTTGACGGTTTAAATGTTTACGGCGGAGACTGCGATGGAATATTACAGGCTCTTTTAAATGAGGGAAAGACCTTTGATTGGATAATCGTTCGAAACGCGGATTTTTTGGATAAAGCTTCAAAACTTCTTTCAAAGAAGGGTCGAATTATCTTCATTACCGACAACCGTATGGGACTTAGAAACCTTGCGGGCGTCAAGGCGGAAGGCGAGGAAGAATATTTTACGGGAATCGAAGGCAAGAAAGGCACGGGATTTACATACTCAGGTCTCTTTAAACTCTTGGAAAGCCTTAAGTTTAAAAAGGCTCAGCTATATTTTCCCTACCCGGATTCCTTGTTTATGAAGAATCTTTACTCAAACGCCCATATGCCGAAGACCGGCGAGCTTGTTAACAATGATTATTGTTTTTCTTCTGATCGTTACAGTCTTTTCTCGGAAAAAGAAGCCTTTGATGCGGCATGCAATGACGGAAGTTTTAAATATTATTCAAATTCCTATCTGACTGTGATAGGGGAGCCTCTGGATATCGAATATGCAAGATTTTCAAACGATCGTGCACCGGAATACCGTATTTTCACGGTGATTTCGTCGGGTAAAGAAGGAAAGACGGTTAAAAAGCTTCCGATTTCCGAAGCGGCTTTTAATCACATCTTAAATTTGAAAGATTTTTACAGCAAGCTTTTAAAGAAGTACGAGGGTTCGGAACTTAAAATCAACGCTTGCTCATTAAAAGAAGATTTAACCGGTCCCAAAGCTGTATTTGAATACGTAAAAGGCGTTGAACTCTTAAGGCTTTTGGATGATGCACTTAAAGCTGATGACCTTGATGCCTTTACAAAGCTTTTCGACAAGTATGTTTCCCTTACAGGCTTTAATGAAACCTTTCCTTTTGCAGATCAGGATATGGTATTTTCAAACATTTTGGTGGATGGGGATACCTGGACTTTGATAGATTACGAGTGGTGCCTTGACATAAAGCTTCCAGTCAAGGAGACAGCATACAGGGCAATCTACTGTTACTTGTTGGAAGATGAGTCACGCAAAAAGTTTAATGTTGATTTAGTGCTTGATAAGCTTGTACTTTCAAGGGAAGCAGCCGACGAGATAGAACTCGACGAGATGAACTTCCAAAAGAAGGTCACAGGCAAGTCTCTAAGCCTTTCGGAGCTTCGTGAGCGACTTGGATTTAAGATTGTTAATCCCATAAAGAGTAAATTTTCTGATTCGCTTGATCGACAGATTTATCAATTCAGGATTTATCCCGGCGGTGCGACAGGGGAAATGTCGGAGGATACCGCTTTTGACATTGATACCCCTTACACTTCCGAGAAGAATGCAAAGGCAACGATTTTTGTTTCTAAGGATGATAAGATTTTAAGGGCAGATCCCGTAAACGCACCCTGCCTTGTGAGGTTTAACGAGGCGAAGCTTTCGGAACTTGATTTTCCGGTTGATTCCAAGAAATATCTTGCGTCAAACGGAAAGAGGCTTAGTAAGGACACGTTTTTATTTTCCACTAATGATCCCAATCTATACTTCAATATAGACGGATTCATTCACGATGAAGATACTTTTCTTTATCTTGACCTTGATATTACGCTCCTTTCGGAAGACACGGCAAAGGCAATCGAAGCCAATTTAAAAAGGTTTTTCTAGCGTACGAAGCGGTAAGAAAGCTGAAAAAATATGAGTGTGAAGGAAAAAGTAAAAGGATTAATAAGTTCATATCTTGATTTAACTTATCAAAAGAAGCTTAAGGAAGCACAAACAAGCTATCCCGATTGGATCGCAAAGAAGGAATCGGACCTTAAGCGTTTTGACATGACCCTTGAAGACGGTGAGGTTTACGATAAGAGCCTTGTTTTCACTGCCAGGGATAAAGCTTTTACCGCACTTATCTATCCTATGAAGAAACTTGATTCCTCATTCAAGGTATCGAATTGCATTGAGGATATCATTGTTTTCACAAACGGTGTTCTTTCGGACACTGCTATTCCTTTGCTTGAAGAATTATTCGAAACAAATAAGGCAATAGATGTTGCTTACGGAAACGAAGACATTGCGGATTTTGACGAAGAAGCCTTGGACGGCATAACGGAAGGCTCAAGACGGGATCCGTTCTTTAAGCCGGGCTGGTCTCCGAACACTTTCTTGGATCACTTTTATTTCGGAAACATCGTTGCAATCAGAAGGAGTACCTTCAGGGATGCAATTTTCAAAGAAGGCATGACCGGAGCCGAAGCTCTTTACGATATGCTCCTTAAGAATATCTTTGACAGGAACTTTAATTTAAAATGCAGGGTCAGCAATATCGATGAAGTACTGATTCATGTAAAGGATTATGAGTTTACCCGCCTGACACCCGGAAAAAAGACTTCGGAAACGAAAACAGAATATAAAATATCAATAGTTATTCCATCAAAAGACAACCCGCATCTTTTGAAAAAGTGCATGGACAGCCTTGTGGATACCATGCTTCCTACTGAAAAGTGCGAGCTGATCGTCGTGGACAACGGAAGCAGCCTTGACAATAAGGGCCTTATTGAGGAACTGTCGTCAAAGTATGGTTTTACCTATATCTATGAACCTTCGGAGTTTAATTTTTCAAAGATGATAAACCGCGGGTCGGAGCAGGCTAACGGTGACTGTCTTCTTATATTAAATGATGATATAACATTCATTGAGAAGGGCACACTCTCAAAATTGGCAGCCGAGTGCAGCCTTCCGTTCACAGGCTGTGTGGGAGCAAAGCTTCTTTATCCTGATACACATATGATTCAGCATGCCGGGGTGTTTAATAATCGCTTAGGGCCTGTTCATAAACTTCAATTTGCCGACGACTCAAATGATTATTACTTCGGCTTTAATAAAACAGTAAACAATGTAGCTGCCGTTACCGGCGCGTGCCTCATGATACGAAGAAGCCTCTTTGAAGAACTTCTCGGCATGGATGAAGAGCTTAAGGTTGCTTTTAACGATGTGGACCTGTGCTTCAGGGCACTTGAGAAGGGCTGCTGCAATGCGGTTTGCAATGATGTTTTTCTTTATCATGCGGAGTCGGTGACGAGAGGCCATGATACGGACGAGGCTTCGCTTGAAAGGCTTGAAACGGAAAAGAAGAGGCTTTATGAAATTCATAAGGATTTAAGGGCCTTCGATCCTTTTTATTCAAAATATTTGATATCCGATTGCCTGGATACTCGTATCGAGAGTGCGGGGCAGTATGAGTACGGAACATCGATTGAACTCATGGACTATGCAAAGCCTTTGAACCTAAAGAAGGCAAGGGAAGATGCGGTTTCGCAGCTTTCGGTTGAATATTCGGGCGAGATGAAAGATTTTTCATACGACGAGGCCGATAAGGATTTTTATTTCATCCAGGGCTTTTCATACATTCAGGGAAGCGACAATGCTCTTTATAAGCGTAAGCTGATACTTAGCTCAAAGGACAAGTGCTTCGGCTTTGATTTGACAGGACGTTTAAGAACGGATGTTGCAAAAGGGTGCCCGTCGGAACGAGACCTTGAATTGTCCGGATTTTCGGTAAAGCTAGCTAAGGGCGTGCTTAAACCGGGGAAATACAGGGTGGGCATGCTTTCGATTAAACGTTTTTCAAAGGAAAAGATTTTTTCTTTTTCCAATAAATACTTAACGGTGGAATGATTGATGGAAGAGGATTTTAAGAAACTTTATGACGAGGAGCTTGAAAGAAACGTGATTCTTTCGGAGCGCCTGTCCGAGGCAATAGCCGAAAAAGAAGAAACGGAATACAAGCTTAACAGGATCAAAAACAATCCTCTTTGGAAGGCGAGTGCGCCGGCAAGACGGTGCATCAACAAGACCGTAAACTTTTCAAGGAAGGTTAAGAACATCGGAGGACTTCGCGGCTTAAAGTTAAAGCTTGATTATAAAAAACGTGAAAAGGAAGCCAAGCAGTATTACGGCACAAAGTCTTTCCCTTCGGCTGAAACAAGAGCTTTCGAAGAGAGCTTTGAGTTTGCAAAGAGACCTTTAATCAGTATCCTCGTTCCCTTGTACAACACCGACGAAACGATGTTAAAGGAAATGATAGGTTCGGTCATCTGGCAGACCTATTCAAACTGGGAGCTGTGCCTTGCGGACGGCTCGGATGACAGGCACGCCTATGTGGAGACGGTTGTTTCTTCTTATAAGGATGCCCGTATCAAATATATGAAGTTAGCTAAAAACGAGGGTATTTCCGGAAATACCAATGAGTGCTTGAAGATGGCAACGGGAGAGTATATCGGTCTTTTCGACCATGATGATATCCTTCATCCCGAGGCTCTGTTTGAGTACGTAAAGGTTATAAACGAGCAGGATGCGGATTATATTTACTGCGATGAGACGACGTTTAAGAGCGGCAACATCGACCATATGC
>CAVJJQ010000134.1:0-6365 GCA_963649755.1 bacterium
CTTCGGAGGCCTTTACAAGCTTTGACAGAAAGTTTAAGCAGTACGTGCAATCCGATAGTTCACCTTTTTTCCTATAGTAGGTGTAAATGTTTATCGTAAGAGAAACAATGATGAGAATAATTCCGAGCTTCGAACTTATGAAAAGGCTCAGAATCGAAACAATCAGTATAATCGGATAGATAAGCTCTTTTAAAAAGCTTACTTCTTTAAGGGAACATACGTGATTCATCGCATCGAAAAAGAAAACCCTTCCCGTGCCCTTAAGCCTTGCAAAATAGCTTATCAGTCGGTTCCTTTCTTTTTCATGGGTTTCAAGATACGAAACGACGGATTCCAGGGTTTCAAGTTCATTACTTTTAAGTCTCTGACGCCTGCACAGGTAATAAAAATATTCCTGTCCGGGATTTGAAAGGCACCTGTTTACCTTTTTGTAAAAAGCATCGATGTCAAGGTCATTTGCCGTGATGTCGTCAATGAAATTTTCGTCCTTAAGGGTATAAAAGAGTTTTTTAACCCTCGCAAACTCATCCTCGGAAAAAGAAATTGTGTTAAAGGCTCCGAAAGAGTCTGTCGAAGCCTTTAGAAATTCATTCCGTTTCTTTTTGTCGTTAATGACTCCGCGAACTGTCAAAAATATTACGGCACTTATGAAGCATAAAAGTAAAATTATATAAGAATTCATTCAAGATTCTCCGAGCCAAAGCCGTTTGGAAGAAGCTCCTTAAGCTTATACTTTTGATAATCGCTTTCGCTTACGGCAACGATTATCGTAAATGTGTAAGGATCGCAAAATTCCGACATTACCTGTCTGCATATACCGCAGGGAAAGCAGGGTTTCTTTGGGCTTTCACCCTTGGTACCGCCAACAATCGCTATTGCCTTGAAGCTTCTTTCTCCTTCGCTTACTGCCTTGAAAATGGCAGTCCTCTCGGCACAGTTGGTGGCTCCGAAGCTCGAATTTTCAATGTTGGCGCCTGAATATACCTTCCCGTCGTTTGTAAGTAAACTTGCGCCGACCGCAAAGTTTGAATACGGGCAATAGCTGTTTTCGCGTGCTTTTAAAGCTTCATTTATAAGTTCCCTGTCGGTCATGTAGTCTCCGCTTCTTACGCTTCGGGGCTAAAAGCCCCAAAGCAAATTTAAAATTCTTATTTAACAACAATCTTCTTGTAGTTCTTTTTGCCTCTTCTTACAATAAAGTCTTTATCCGCAATCTCGTCAAGAGTATAAGCCTTCTTGATATCGGTAATCTTGTCATCGTTTACAGTGACACCACCCTGCTCGATTGCTCTTCTTCCCTCTGAACGGGTAGGAACAAGACCTGCCTTTACTAAGATTCCGATTAGATCAATCTTTCCATCCATAAGGTCCGCTTCCGTGATTTCGGATGTAGGCATGTTTTCATTTGAGCCGCCGGCAAATAAACTCTTTGCGCTCTCCATAGCCTTTGTGGCTTCTTCTTCGCCGTGTACAAGCTTTGTAAGCTCAAAGCCCAAGATTTCCTTGGCCTTATTGAGGTCGGCACCTTCCCACTTTTCCATTTCAAGAATCTCATCCAAAGGAAGGAAAGTTAACATCTTTAAGCACTTGATAACATCGGCATCGTCAATGTTGCGCCAGTACTGATAGAACTCGAAAGGCGAAGTCTTGTTGGGATCAAGCCAAACGGCACCCTTCTGAGTCTTACCCATCTTCTTGCCTTCGGAATTGAGCAAAAGCGTAATCGTCATGGCATATGCGTCCTTACCGAGCTTACGTCTGATAAGCTCCGTGCCGCCGAGCATGTTGCTCCACTGATCATCACCGCCGAACTGCATATTGCAGCCGTATCTCTCGTATAAAGCAAGGAAGTCATAGGACTGCATCAGCATGTAGTTAAATTCAAGGAAGCTGAGTCCCTTCTCCATCCTCTGCTTGTAGCATTCTGCGGTAAGCATACGATTTACTGAAAAATGAACACCGATGTCACGGATAAACTCAATGTAATTTAAGTCTCTTAACCAGTCGGCGTTATTTACCATCAAAGCCTTTCCTTCGCCAAACTCAATGAAACGGCTCATCTGCTTTTTAAAGCATTCGCAGTTGTGATCAATCATTTCTGTCGTCATCATGGTACGAAGATCGGATCTTCCCGAAGGATCTCCTATCATACCCGTGCCGCCGCCAATCAATGCTATAGGGCGGTTTCCTGCCATCTGAAGTCTCTTCATAAGGCAGAGTGCCATAAAATGTCCTACATGAAGGCTGTCTGCCGTAGGGTCGAAACCGATATAAAAGGTTGCCTTTCCGTTATTGATAAGCTCCTTAATCTCCTCCTCATCGGTCAGCTGTGCAAGAAGTCCTCTTGCCTTCAAATCTTCGAATACTGTCATATTCATTTCCTCCAAAAATTTATTAAGCGAAAAAGTTTAAATATGGTTTTAATAATGCAAAAACCCCGTCCTTATAATAAGGACGGGGTCAACCGCGTTACCACCTTAATTTACAATGCACTCACATGCATCGCCTCAACAGGTACAAACATACCTTAGCAATTAACGCTTGCCAAACGTCACAGCCTACTGTAATTTCGGTGTGCTGCTCCAAGATGTATTCCCTTTACACAAACTGTCCTGCGCCTCTCATCAACCGGCAACTTTCTGTGGTGTCAATATAAAGGTACTTCTTCCCTTCATCGCTTTGATAAAGGGATGATAGCAAACGGAAAAACAAAAGTCAACAGATAGCCGTAAGTTCTTTGATATGTTTAATATCGTAAACCTCAAATGCCCCGAGTATTTCCTTGAACCTGGAAAGTGATTCTCCGGTGAAGGTCAGGTGCTTGCCTTCTTCAAGCTTTTCCGAAAGAGCCGTTAAATCAATCACCTTTGCCGCCTCATTAACCGCATTGAAGAATGCCGTCTCGGGAAGAATCTTTTCTTTCTTTGTCCCCTTGATCTCCTTAAATACGGATTTCGGCAGGAATTTTGTAAGTACTGCTATCAAATATCTCTGCTTGATGGGCTTTGCAAGGTACTCTTCGTATCCCTGACTGATTACTTCGTCACGAATGTTCGCACCCGTATTTGCCGTAAGAGCTACAATATGTACATTTCTTGCCGCTTCCCTGTCCATTTCACGGATTCTCAAAATAGTCTCCGCACCGCTGAGTCCCGGCATTACCATATCAAGGAGCACCAGATCGTAATCCGTGGTTTCAAGCATCTTAATGGCATCCATGCCGCTCTCAGCAATGTCTGCGGATATCATGTATGACTTCAATATACCCTGAGCAACCTTTAAGTTAACTCTGTTATCATCAACCACCAGCACCTTGGCTTTCGACCCATCATAGGTAACATCACCCTCTGCTGCGGTATAATCGGACTTCTTCCAGTTGTCGTTAAGTACATTCGAAATGTTGATTCCGGTTACGGGGAATCTAATCATCCTGCACTTGCCGAAGTCACCGTAGACATTATTTTCATTGCCGATTACATAGGTTTCTTCCTGACAACCGTAGGTTGAAATGATGTCCGAAACCTCGTCGTATTTCTGGAAGGACAGGAAGATGTACTTGTAATTGTAATCCTCCAAAGCCTTCTCAAAATCATAAACGTTGCTCACATAAACGGGCGTAATATTGAAGCCCTTCATGATATACTTCCAGTTTTCAAGGCGGGCATTGTCCTGATAAATGATGAGCACCGACTTTTCTTCGGGATTTTCAACGGATACCAAAGGAGTCGCATCAGCCACATCGCACATGAAGGTTACGGAAGTCTTTAAGCCGATTCCTTCAATCGAATGAATCTCGAGATTTCCTCCCATAAGCTTTGCAAGTTCCCTGCATATACAGAACTTAAGCCCTATGCTCTTTACCTTCTGATTCTGTTTGGAATCATAGGAATTAAACACAAGCTCCAAATCTTTTATTTCTTTGGGCGTAAGTCCCATTCCGGTATCGGAAACATCAACCTTCAGCCGGGCACTTCTGCCGTTTTCCGACATTTCATACCCCACATCAAACATTATTCTTCCGTTATCCGTGATGGACAGGGAGATAAAGAAAAGTCTTAAAATAATCTGCTTTATATTAACATTGTCCCCGTAAAGAGCCGAAGGAATGTTATTGTTAAACTTAGCCTGTATCTTTATGTTCTTTTCATGAGCCCTTAGCTTTACCGTCGATCCGACCTGGTTGATTAAATCCATCGTATTAAACGAGGTTTCACGCAAGGTAAGCTTTCTTGAATTTAAACGGGAATAAAGCAATATATCGTCCACAAATTCAAGCAGATTAAAGGATGCCTGTTTGATAAGCTCCGCTCTGTGGTTTATGTCCTTCCTGCTTTCTTCTTCCATGAACAAATCGGAATAACCGATTATATAGTTAATCGGAGAATGGAGGCTGATTGCAATCTTTTCAAGAAGTTCCTGCTTCTTAAACTGATTTTCATTTTCAAGTTTCTGATCGTTGCAAAGTACCTTTATAGTCTTTTTGTACCTGGTTTCGGAACTGTATATGGCAATTACTATAGACGCACCCACGATAAGAATGCATAACATGATTCCGAAATAATATACATACCTGTTATAAACAATGCTGTAAACATCCGACCAAATGTAAATCTTTCCGTAAACATAAAAGTTTACATAAACAGTAAGAATAAGCATTGTAATCAAATCTTTGATATCCAGGATATAAACAAGAAATATCAGAATCGCAAGATACCAGAAAGGAAGTGTATTGCGAATATTGTCGCCGTTATAAAGAAAAATCGGCATAAAGACAAACACATGATAGGAAATCTCTATCAGTGCGGCAAGACGTACATTAAAGCCTTTACGCAGTAAACAGGTAAGCACTCCCGATATAACCGATGCAATAAGCAGTGCTGTAAGTGTCATAAGAGAGACATCAAAATAACCAGTAAAATAGGTAATGATTCCCGAAATACCGCACAGAATTATTATGTGTCCTAACAGCACTACCGAGCCGCGTCTGTCATCATATGAAGTTTTCTTTTTCAAAAAATTCAAAAAATCCTGCATCAGGCCGTCATTCCCTTTTGAAGATTTCTGCGTAATATTCTCTCTAACTTGCTCATTGCAATGGGCTTCGGAAGATAATCGTCAAAGCCTTCATTGAAAAAGAACTTTCTGGCGCCCGCAACGGTATCTGCTGTAAAAGCCACGATAGGAAGCTTTGATGAACTTTCTCCCGGAATGTTTCTGATTGCCTTAAGCGTATCGACACCGTCCATGCCGGGCATCATATAGTCAAGAAGCACAAGGTCGATATTGTTTCCCTTCACGATATTGACCGCATCTTCGCCGCAGTCGGCTGTAATTACGGATGCACCGAACTGCTTTAACATATCCTTTGCAACGATTAGGTTTACCTTATTGTCATCAACCGCAAGAATCGTCTTTCCCTCAAGCGATAAGGGCCCCTCGTCGATTAATTCGACACCCTTATGGAAGAATTCCGTCTTGTCATCGTCCTTGTAGTCGACCAAAAGTTCCGAGGCATTCTTAATAAGCGTATCGCACTTGTTTGAAATGCCGTCCGCGATATCAAGGGCGTTCTTTTTGTGCTCAATCCTTTTGAGGATATCTGTATTACCGGATATGGCATTTATCGGAGTCCTGATTTCATGGGAAATGTTTATTAAGAACATATCCATGTCTTTATTTCTGTTCTTTGCCTTTTCAATCGCGTCATGGCAAAGCGCCACTTCTCTGTCGAGCAGGTAATTCTTGTACCTGACAATCGTACCTATCAGCAAAGAGGAAATTATAATTGAAATCGCAATCCTGATATACTCATGGTCGCTCTTGGCTTCATAAAGTATTTCATTGGGATTTTTAACGACAAAGAAATAATAGCAGGAAACAATAATTGCTATGAGCTGAACCGCCACCTGAAAAATTCTTAAACCTCCGTCAAGCATTACAAGTGCGAAGGTAAGGCCTGCAAGCATATAAATCGGAATTTCCGAGCTTAAAGATTCCTGCCTTAAAAGTATTTCAGGAAGAAGCACTATATTGCACGAAAAAAGAAAAACGATTGCAAGAGGCGTTACATTGCTGACTTTTTTGCCTATAAAAAACAAAAATGTCCCTATTGCACACATAAGTGCAAACAGGAACAAAGTTTGTTTGTTAACATCAAAGAAAACACCCAAAGAGGCATAAATAAGTGCACAGATTGCCGTCAAAAAAGTCGATGCAAAATAAACCTTCTCATTAACAGGTACATCGTCACCTATGTATTTCTCTATGGCTTTAAGCATAAATGATCCCCTTCAAACTCTCGTTTAAACCATTGCCAATTTCTCGATACTGTTTATAACGATTTACAACCTCACATCGTATAAATC
>CAVJJQ010000135.1:0-6249 GCA_963649755.1 bacterium
CCGTTATTTTTTTAACATTTTCTATTGCAACGAAAATCCGTCTGTGCTACAATAATTTCCGTAAATGATAAAAATTTAACAAAACGTAAACAATTCAGAAAAAGGAGAAAAACTATGGCTAAAAAAGTAGTTATAGCAAGCGCATGTCGTACTGCAATCGGTACAATGGGCGGTACACTTTCAACGACTCCGGCTGCAGAGCTCGGCGCAATTGTTATTAAAGAAGCAGTTAAGCGCGCAGGCATCAAGCCCGAGAATGTCGATCAGGTATATATGGGTTGTGTCATCCAGGCAGGCCTCGGCCAGAACGTTGCACGTCAGGCATCCATAAAGGCAGGACTTCCCATTGAAGTTCCCGCAGTTACCATGAACGTTGTATGCGGTTCGGGCCTTAATGCAGTTAACCAGGCTGCACAGATGATTATGGCAGGAGATGCCGATGTAGTTGTTGCAGGCGGTATGGAAAATATGTCCATGGCTCCTTATGCAATTCCTCAGGGACGTTACGGTTACAGGATGAACAATGGCGTACTTGTTGACTGCATGATTAAGGATGCTCTTTGGGATGCCTTCAATGATTACCATATGATTACAACCGCAGACAATATCGCACGTCAGTGGAACTTAACCCGTGAAGAGCTCGATGAGTTTGCATTAAAGAGCCAGCAGAAGGCTTGCAAGGCTATCGAGAACGGTGCATTCAAGAAAGAAATCGTTCCTGTTGAAGTAAAGAAAAAGAAAGAAACCATAGTATTCGATACAGATGAAGGCCCTCGTCCGGGTTCTACAATGGAAGGACTTGCTAAGCTTCGCACCATTAACCCCGACGGATTCGTTACCGCAGGCAATGCTTCGGGTATTAACGACGGTGCTGCTGCAGTTGTTGTTATGAGCGAAGAAAAGGCTAAAGAACTTGGTGTTAAGCCTATGGCTACATTCGTATGCGGTGCTCTTGCAGGCGTTGATCCTTCAATCATGGGTATCGGACCTGTAGCCGCTACCAAGAAGGCAATGGCTAAAGCTGATATGAAGATTGAAGACTTCGACATCATTGAAGCAAACGAAGCATTCGCAGCTCAGTCCGTTGCAGTAGGTAAGGACCTTGGCATCGATGTTGACAAGCAGCTCAATCCCAACGGCGGTGCGATTGCGCTCGGACATCCCGTAGGAGCTTCAGGCTGCCGTATCCTTGTTACCCTTCTTCACGAGATGGAAGCAAAGGACGCAAAGACCGGTCTTGCCACTCTCTGCATAGGCGGCGGCATGGGTTGCGCTACAATTGTAAAGCGTGATTAATTTAAGAAACCAAATATCCGAAGTGAAAGCTTCGGATATTGGTATGTTTAGATAAAGGAGTCAAACATGGATTATGTATTGTATGAGCAGAAAGGTGCTTACGGCGTTATTACCATCAATCGTCCCGCAGCTTTAAATGCTCTTAATTCACAGGTTCTTAATGAACTTAACGAAACCTTTAAGAATGTAAATCTTGACGAGGTAAGAGCTTTGGTTCTTACAGGCGCAGGCGAGAAATCTTTCGTAGCAGGCGCAGACATCGGAGAAATGAGCACACTTACAAAGGCTGAAGGCGAAGCCTTCGGAAAGAAGGGAAACGATGTGTTCCGTATGATCGAAACCTTCCCTATTCCCGTAATTGCAGCAGTTAACGGTTTTGCTCTCGGCGGCGGCTGCGAGATTTCCATGAGTTGCGACATCAGACTTTGCTCTGACAACGCAGTATTCGGTCAGCCCGAAGTGGGTCTCGGCATTACACCCGGTTTTGGCGGCACTCAGCGTCTTGCACGTTTAATCGGTGCAGGTATGGCAAAGCAGCTTATCTATACCGCAAGAAACATCAAGGCACCCGAAGCTTTGAGAATCGGCCTTGTAAATCAGGTTGTTTCCGCAGAGCTTGACGAAAACGGAAACGTTGTAAAGAGTGCGGTTGAGAATCTTCTTTGTACAGCTGAGAAGCTTGCTTCCACGATCGCCGCAAATGCTCCCATCGCCGTAAGAAATTGCAAGAAGGCCATAAACGAAGGTTTACAGGTTGATATGGACAAGGCTATCGTAATCGAAGAGAAGCTCTTCGGCGACTGCTTTGAGACGGAAGACCAGAAGGCAGGAATGGGCAACTTCCTTGAGAAGGATAAAGAAAAGAAATTAAAGGTTGTACCTTTTAAAAACAGATAAAGAACGGAGGATATTAACATGAAGGTAGGTGTTATCGGTGCCGGCACAATGGGCCAGGGCATCGCAAAGGCTTTTGCTCAGAATGAAGGCTACGAAGTAGCTCTCTGTGATATCAAGCAGGAATGGGCTGAAGGCGGTAAGGAAAAGATTGTAAAGGGCTATGCAAAGCTCGTTGAAAAAGGAAAGCTTACACAGGAAGCTGTTGACGCAATCGTTAACAAGATTACTCCCGGTCTTAAGGAAAATCTTTGCGCAGACTGTGATTTGATCGTTGAGGCAGCTTTTGAGGATATGACTGTTAAGCAGACAACCTTCAAGGAACTTGATGCAATCTGCAAGCCCGAGTGTGTATTCGCTTCAAATACCTCATCTCTTTCAATTACCGAAATCGGTAAGGGAGTAAACAGACCCGTAGTCGGAATGCATTTCTTTAACCCCGCAGACCGCATGAAACTCATCGAGGTTATCGCAGGCGTTAATACTCCCGACGAAACCGTTGAGACTATTAAGAAGATTTCTGTTGAAATCGGCAAGACTCCCGTACAGGTAAATGAGGCAGCAGGTTTCGTAGTAAACCGTATCCTCATTCCCATGATCAACGAAGCAGCATTCATCAAGATGGAAGGTGTTTCGGACATCGAGGGTATCGATACTGCCATGAAGCTTGGCGCAAATCACCCCATGGGCCCCTTGGAACTCGGCGACTATGTAGGTCTTGATATCTGCCTTGCAATTATGGACGTTCTGTACAAAGAAACAGGCGATTCAAAGTATCGTGCATGTCCTTTAATCCGCAAGATGGTTCGCGGCGGAAACCTCGGCTGCAAGTCAGGCAAGGGCTTCTACATCTACAATGCGGATCGTACAAAGACACCCATAGATGCAAAGTAATCTCAGATTAAATTTAGGAGGAAATAAATAATCATGGATTTTTCTTTAAGCAAAGAACATGAAATGGCGAGACAGTTATTTAAGGATTTCGCCGAAAATGAAGTAAAGCCTCTCGCTCAGGAAGTTGACGAGCAGCACAGATTCCCCAGGGAAACTGTTGACAAGCTTGCAAAGTACGGTTTCCTTGGAATTCCCGTAGCTAAGGCTTACGGCGGACAGGGCTGTGACGTACTTACTTATGTAATGTGCGTTGAGGAAATGTCAAAGGTTTGTGCTACAACAGGCGTTATCGTTTCAGCACATACATCCCTTTGCCTTGATCCCATCATGACCTTCGGTACCGAAGAGCAGAAGCAGAAATATGCAGTACCGCTTGCTAAGGGCGAAAAGCTCGGCGCATTCGGTTTAACCGAGCCCGGTGCAGGTACCGATGCTCAGGGACAGCAGACAAAGGCTGTTTTGGACGGCGACGAATGGGTACTTAACGGATCCAAGTGCTTCATTACAAACGGTAAAGAAGCAGACGTATATGTTATTTTTGCAGTAACAGGCAAGGTTGAAAAGAGAGGCAAGCTCATCAAGGAAATCAGTGCCTTCATCGTAGAGAAGGGTACACCCGGATTTACCTTCGGTACCAAAGAAAACAAGATGGGTATCTGCGGTTCCGCTACATATGAACTTATCTTCACGGATTGCCGTATCCCCAAGGAGAATATGCTCGGACAGCAGGGCAAGGGCTTCAACATCGCAATGCATACCCTTGACGGCGGACGTATCGGTATCGCCGCTCAGGCACTCGGTATTGCAGAAGGTGCTCTTGAAACAACAATTGCTTACGTTAAAGAAAGAAAGCAGTTCGGTAAGACCATCGGACAGCAGCAGAACACTCAGTTTGTTCTTGCCGATCTTGCCACAAAGGTTGAGGCTGCAAAGCTTTTGGTTTACAAGGCAGCATTAAAGAAGGATGAATATACCAAGAATCCTAAGATTTCCTATTCAGTAGAAGCCGCTATGGCTAAGCTTTGTGCCGCAGAAGTAGCAATGGAAGTTACTACAAAGTGCGTACAGCTTCACGGCGGTTATGGTTACATCAAAGAATATGGCGTAGAACGTATGATGAGAGATGCTAAGATCACTGAGATCTATGAAGGTACCAGCGAAGTTCAGCGTATGGTCATCAGCGCCAACATTTTAAAGTAGGAGGAACATTCACATGAAGATTATTGTATGTATAAAGCAGGTTCCCGATACTAAGGGCGGCGTAAAGTTCAACCCTGACGGAACACTTGACAGAGGCGCAATGCTTGCTATCATGAACCCTGACGACAAGGCAGGTCTTGAAGCAGCACTTCGCTTAAAGGATCAGTACGGTGCCGAGGTTACGGTTCTTACAATGGGACTTCCCAAGGCAGCAGACGTATTAAGAGAGGCAATTGCAATGGGCGCTGACAAGGGCATCCTTGTTACCGACAGAGTACTTGGCGGTGCAGATACCTGGGCTACTTCAACCACTATTGCAGGTGCAATCAGAAATCTTGATTATGATTTGATTATCACAGGACGTCAGGCAATCGACGGAGATACCGCTCAGGTTGGTCCCCAGATTGCAGAGCACCTTGGTATTCCGGTAATTTCCTATGCTCAGGAGATTAAGGTTGACGGAGACAAGGTTACGGTTAAGCGTCAGTATGATGACAGATATCACATGGTAGAGTGCAAGATGCCCGTATTAATCACGGCTCTTTCCGAATTAAACACTCCCAGATATATGACTCCCGGCGGAATCTTCGATGCCTGCAAGGCAGAGATTACGACCTGGGGACGTGCAGACTTAAAGGATGTTGAAGATTCAAACTTAGGTCTTGCAGGTTCACCTACAAAAATTGCAAGAGCTTCCGATAAGGTAAGAAAGGGTGCAGGCGAGAAGTTTACTCCCGATTCACCTTCAGAAGCAGTTGATATCATTGTAGGCAAGCTTAAAGAAAAGCATGTCATCTAATAGGAGGCTAAACTAATATGAACTTAGAAGAATATAAGGGAGTATTCGTGTTTGCACAGCAGGTTGACAATGAAGTCAGCGGCATCGCATACGAATTACTCGGCGAAGCAACAAGACTTGCTGCACCTTTGAATGCTAAGGTTACGGCAGTATTAATCGGTTCCGACGTAAAGAATCTTTGCGACTCACTTGCTGAGTACGGAGCTGACAGGGTTATCGTTGTAGACGATCCCGAACTCAAGGAATACAGAACTGAGCCTTACGCTCATGCTCTTGCTTCCGTTATCAACGAATATAAGCCTGAAATCATGCTCGTAGGCGCAACCGCAATCGGACGTGATTTGGGCCCTACAGTTTCAGCTCGTGTAAAGACCGGTCTTACCGCAGACTGCACAATGCTTGAAATCGGTGATTTCCCGCTTGTTCCCATCCCCGGCAAGGAAGCTGAGCAGAAGCACAATCAGCTCTTAATGACCCGTCCTGCATTCGGCGGCAACACAATCGCAACAATTGCCTGCCCTAACAACCGTCCTCAGATGGCTACCGTTCGTCCCGGCGTTATGCAGAAGATCGAGCCCAAGAAGGGTGCAAAGGCAGAAATCGTTGAATACAATCCCGGATTCACACCCAACAACAAGTACGTAACCATTAAGGAAGTCGTAAAGGCAGTTAAGGATGTTGCAGACATTATGGATGCAAAGATCCTTGTATCCGGCGGACGTGGAGTCGGCTCAGCAGAGAACTTCAAGCTTCTTGACGATCTTGCAAGTGTACTCGGAGGAACAGTTTCCTGCTCCCGTGCGGTTGTTGATTCAGGCTGGAAGCCCAAGGACTTACAGGTTGGTCAGACCGGTAAGACAGTTCGTCCCAACGTTTACTTTGCAATCGGTATTTCCGGTGCAATTCAGCACGTTGCAGGTATGGAAGAGTCCGATATCATCATCGCCATCAACAAGGATGAGGATGCTCCTATCTTTGACGTAGCCGATTACGGTATCGTGGGCGATTTAAACAAGATTGTTCCCGAACTCACCAAGAGACTTAAGGCTGAAATCGCAGCTAAATAAATGAACTTTAGAGGAACCCCTGAAATCGAAATTCAGGGGTTCTTTTTTTGCTATATAGGAAATTGCTCCGCGTGGGAGAGCCAAGAGGCTGCACCTAAT
>CAVJJQ010000136.1:0-6198 GCA_963649755.1 bacterium
ACGGAGAGGGTGAGGACGGAGAGGGTGAGGACGGAGAGGGTGAGGACGGAGAGGGCGAGGACGGAGAGGGCGGGGACGGCGCGTGAGAGTTTCGCAAGCGAAACTCTTGTGAAAATATACAAATTCACTTATGAGATTTTGATACATTTGTACAAATCGTTAACAATTTTTTAATTGCGCTTGTCTTTTTTGGGCATTAGTGTTACTATCGTTTTCGGAAACGTTCCCAGAAACGTTACCGATAACGATTCCATAGGAGAGTCGTCATGATTAATATCATAGTTAAACATTATTCAAAGGAGGAAAATTACTATGAAAAAGAAATTGGTCAGCGCCATTCTTTGTATGGCAATGGCAACAACGATGTTCGCAGGATGCGGATCCGAAGCAACGACTGAATCAACATCTGCCGATTCAACCGAAACAGCATCTGCATCAACCGAAACATCAACAAAAGATGCAGGAACAGAGACTACCGCAACAGGTTCTGTTTACTGGTTGAACTTCAAACCCGAAGCTGATGAAGCATTACAGCAGTTGGCAGCTACCTATACCGAGCAGACAGGTGTAGAGGTTAAGGTTGTTACCGCAGCATCGGGAAATTATGAGTCAACTCTTACAGCTGAGATGGACAAGTCCGAAGCACCTACACTTTTCGTAATCGGCAACACCGCAGCAGTTGAAACTTGGGGTTCATACGCTTATGATTTAAAGGGAACCGATGTTTACAACGAGTTAAATACTGATTCCTTCACACTTTACGATGCAGACGGAAAGGCTTGCTCAATCGGATATTGCTACGAGTCATACGGTATCATCGTAAACAAGACCTTACTTGCCGAGGCCGGTTATTCATTGGATGACATTACAAACTTCGATACTTTGAAGGCAGTTGCAGATGACATTCACGCACGCAGTGCAGAGCTTGGCTTTGATGCATTTACATCTTCAGGTATGGATGATTCTTCATCTTGGAGATTCTCAGGCCACTTAGCTAACATGCCTCTTTACTATGAAGCACAGGAAGACGGCTGGACAGAGTGCCCTGCAGAGATCAAGGGTACCTACCTTAACCTCTTCAAGAACGTTTGGGATCTTTACACAACAGATGCTGCACAGGACAAGACAACTCTTGCAACAGGCGGCTATGATGCAGAAGGTGAATTCAAGGAAGGCAAGGCAGTATTCTATCAGAACGGTTCTTGGGAATATGCAGCACTTTCAGAAGTTTATACAAACGATGAACTTGCTATGATCCCGATTTACTGTGGCGCTGAAGGTGAAGAAAAGGCCGGCCTTTGCTCCGGTACCGAGAACTGCTGGGCAGTAAACGCTAAGGCTTCGGAAGAAGACATTCAGGCAACACTTGACTTCATGTATTGGATCGTTACTTCAGAAGAAGGTACAACCTGCTTCGAAGAGCAGTTTGGTATCATCCCTTACAAGCAGGCAGCTGAAACTTCAAACGTATTCTTACAGGATGCAAACGATTATCTTAACGACGGTTGCTACAACGTTGACTGGACCTTCAACTACACTCCCAACGTAAACGAGTGGAGAGCAGGCGTAGTTGCAGCAATGAACCAGTATGATGCAGGCGGCGACTGGGCAGATGTTGAAACAGCATTTGTTGCAGGTTGGGCTAATCAGTACAAGGCTGCATACGGTGATTGATAATTAGTTACCATAACGGGGCAGGTTAAAAAGCCTGCCCTTTGTTTTTAAAAGGCCTTCGGGCGTGACGTTTTTATTGAGGTATCTACCTATGGCAAATTCAAAATCCATTAAATTTTCTCAGACCAATTCGAATATGATTCGCAATTCGATAAAGAAATGCTGTATTCTTTTCATGATTCCGACATTGGCGGCCTTTTGTATTGGATTTATTTATCCTTTTTGTAAGGGCGTATATTTATCTTTCTGTAAATTTACCACTACAAGTGATGCTGAATTCATTGGGATTGGCAACTATGTGAAGGCAATTAAGGATCCGACGTTTTTGCATGCTTTCTGGTACACTGCCCTTTATGCGGTTGTGTCGGTGGTATTGATAAATGTTATTGCTTTTCTGATTGCGTATGCTCTTACGCAAGGGATAAAGGGTTCGAATCTTTTCCGTACCGCGTTCTTTATGCCGAATCTTATCGGCGGTATCGTACTCGGATACATTTGGAGCATGATCTTCGACGGCATATTGAGCCGTTACAATACAAACATCTTAATGGAGACAAAGTACGGCTTCTGGGGACTTATAATCCTCATGTGCTGGCAGCAAATCGGATATATGATGATTATTTATATCGCCGGAATTCAGTCAATAGGAGAGGATATGCTTGAAGCTGCGCGAATTGACGGAGCTTCAAACACACAGAGCCTTTTCAAGGTAATTATCCCGAATACGATGAGTTCCATTACGGTATGTTTGTTCTTGACACTTACCAACTCTTTCAAGCTGTTCGATCAGAACTTAGCCCTTACAAACGGTCAGCCATACAAATTCATGGAAGACGGAAGTCAGGTTAAGACAACCGAAATGCTTGCACTTAATATCTTCAACACCTTCTACGGACAGAATACGTCCGCCAGAGGTCAGGCTCAGGCAAAGGCAGTTTTGTTCTTTATCCTTGTAGCCGGAATTTCGCTTATTCAGCTCATTGCAACACGTAGGAAGGAGGTACAACAGTAATGAAAAAAGGAACAAAAACAATCGCAACCTTTTTCTTTTCGGTTCTTTCAATACTTTGGATTCTTCCGGTACTTATAGTTTTGATGAATTCCTTTAAGGAAAATACCTATGTAAAGACGGCAACGTTTTCATGGCCTTCGGGAGAGATGTTTGTAGGCTGGGCAAATTACATTAAGGGCTTTACTTTCGGAAATTATCCTTTCTTTCTGTCGGTAGCCTTCAGCTTTATGATTACCGTACTTTCCACCTTCCTGATACTTTTGTGTACCTCAATGGCAGCGTGGTACATCATCCGCGTGGACTCATTATTCTGTAAAATTTGCTACTATTTGTTTGTTTTTTCCATGGTAGTTCCGTTCCAGATGTTGATGTTCCCTCTTGCAAAGACAGCGGATACCTTGAAATTAAATACACCCTGGACGATACCCGTGGTTTACCTGGGATTCGGTGCAGGAATGGCAACCTTTATGCTTTCGGGCTTTGTAAAGACGCTTCCGCTTGAAATAGAAGAGGCTACGGCAATTGACGGATGCGGACCCATCAGAACCTTCTTCGTGGTGGTACTTCCGATGCTCAAGCCAACCCTTATCTCGGTAGCGATTCTTGAAATCATGTGGATCTGGAACGATTACCTTCTTCCGTACCTCGTACTGGACCGCACGAAGTATATGACCATTCCCATTCATATCCAATATTTGCAGGGAAGCTATGGAAAAATCGATTTAGGTGCTATAATGGCATTAATTGTGTTAAGTATTCTGCCTGTTATTATATTTTATTTGACATGTCAGAAACATATTATAAAAGGCGTAGCAGCAGGCGCTGTGAAGGGATGATTTTTGTATGAGAGCTAGTGGAGTTTTGATGCCGGTTTTTTCACTTCCCGGCAAATATGGTATCGGATGCTTTTCAAAGGAGGCGTATCGGTTCGTTGATTTCCTTTCAAAGTCGGGACAGCAGTACTGGCAGATATTACCATTGGGACCTACGAGCTACGGGGATTCGCCTTATCAGTCATTTTCGACCTTTGCCGGCAATCCTTACTTTATCGATTTGGACAGCCTCATAGAAAGAAAACTTTTGACCCTTTCACAGGTTCGTAAAGCGGACTTTGGGAGCGATATTCATGATATTGATTACGGGAAGCTGTATGAAAACCGTTTTAAGCTTTTGAGAATTGCTTTTTCAAACAGTGACGTTCTTGATTCAAAGGATTTTCACGATTTTGAGAAAAAGAACGAATTTTGGCTCAGAGATTATGCTTTCTTTATGGCTTTAAAGGACCATTTTAACGGTAAGAGTTTTGAACTCTGGCCTTCGGACATCAGATTCCGTGAAGATAAGGCAATGCACGAATACGAGGAACTTTTGCATGAAGATATCAGGTTCTATGAGTTTCTTCAGTATGAGTTCAGCCTTGAATGGGCTAAATTAAAGTCGTATGCCAATGAAAAAGGCATTTCAATAATAGGCGATATTCCGATTTATGTAGCTTTTGACAGCGCAGATGTTTGGGCACATCCGGAACTGTTTAAGGTAAATTCGGACGGTTCACTTTCAAGTGTCGCAGGCTGCCCTCCGGACGGTTTTTCGGCTACAGGCCAGCTTTGGGGCAATCCTTTATACAACTGGGATTATCACATTAAGACCGATTTTGCATGGTGGATACTTAGAATGTCAAAGTGCCGCGAACTCTATGATGTGATCAGAATCGATCATTTCAGGGGCTTTGATGAGTTTTATTCAATACCCGCAAAGGACAAAACCGCGGAGTTCGGTAAGTGGGAGAAGGGCCCGGGCATGCTTTTGTTTGAAGCAATAGATAAAGCAATGCCTGATACAAAGATTATTGCGGAAGACTTGGGATACATTACGGACAGCGTTCGCAGGCTTGTCAAAGATTCCGGTTATCCAAATATGAAGGTGCTTGAGTTTGCCTTTGATGCAAGGGATTCATCGGGACCTTCCGATTATCTTCCTTTCAATTATCCGCAAAATTGTGTAGTATATACGGGTACACACGACAATGAAACACTTGCAGGCTGGGTAAATTCAATCTCAAGTGCCGAAATTAAGATGATCAGGGAATATGTGGGAAATAAGAGCCTTCCAAAGAAGGACATTCCCGATACCATTATTCGCCTGGCACAAAGTTCCACTGCAAATATGTGCATTATTCCTTTGCAGGATTATTTGGGACTTGACAATAGGGCACGTATTAATTTTCCCTCGACACTCGGCACAAACTGGAGATGGAGAGCCGATGCCGGCATGCTTACGAGCACTCTTTCAAAGAAGATATATGCATTTACAAAGACATACGGACGTTTGAAAAGGGTCTGATTTAAAAAGAAACTACTGATGCGGAGAGAGAAATGGGTACTTTAACAATCAAGGATATCGCACGAATCTGCAATGTGAGTACGAGTACGGTATCCAGGGCCATGAATGAAGAATCCGGGATTAATAAGGCCACAAAGGCCAGGATTTTGAAGGTTATAGAAGAATACAATTTTGTACCCAACAACAGTGCCAGAAATCTGAAGATGATTGAGTCAAACACTATTGCTCTTCTGATAAAAGGCATTAACAACCAGTTCTTTCAAAGCATGATCAGTACTTTTGAGACTGAATTAAACAAACTCGAGTATTCATTCATCATTCATACAGTCGGAGAAAATCAGGACGAAATCGCCGTTGCCGCCGAGCTTATAAAGGAAAAGAAACTTAAAGGAATCATTTTCCTGGGCGGCAGACTTAACAATACGGAGGAAATTTTAAAGCCGATCGGGATTCCCTATGTAAGATGTACGGGAGCTACCGATGCAACTTCAAATGCCTGGGGCGGGAGTTCAATTACGATTGATGACTGTTTGGAAAGCATGAAGGCTGTCGAATATCTCATAAATTGCGGACACAGGCGGATAGCAATTTTGCCTTCCTCTGCTGAGGACCATTCGGTCGGAAGGCTGAGACTTGAAGGGTACAAGCAGGCACTGAAAAAACACGGAATTGAGATAGATACCGACCTTATCAGATACCCGGTTTATCCCGATAATGCCTATACGGCCGAGAACGGGTACCTTGTTACAAAGGAATTGATTGAAAGTAATGTTCCGTGTACCGCAATATATGCTGTTTCCGATACCATGGCATTCGGCGTGTACAAGGCTATTTTGGAAGCGGGCAAGGAGATTCCGAAAGATTATTCGGTAATCGGATTTGACGGAATTTCTCTCGGAAAATATTATCACCCGTCTTTAACGACCGTCATGCAGCCCTGCGAGGAGATGATTATTGCATCAATCAGAGAGCTTATGAAAGCCATAAACGGCGAGAAATTCAAGGAAAGCATTTTCTTTGAGGGTACTTTGGTTGAAAGAGATTCAGTCAGAAAAATAAATTAGATTGTAAAGGTTCTCAGATTGCTCTGAGGACCTTTTTTGCTATATAGGAAATTGCTTGCCTCTCCCTTTGGGAGAGGTGGCCGAGCGAAGCGAGGACGGAGAGGG
>CAVJJQ010000137.1:0-6177 GCA_963649755.1 bacterium
GGCGGGGGTTGCGCTCGTTGCGGGACTTAACCCAACATCTCACGACACGAGCTGACGACAGCCATGCACCACCGTTCACCCGTATGACTATCTACCTGTCTCCAGGTCCTTTACGGGGATGTCAAACCCAGGTAAGGTTTTCCGCGTAGCCACGAATTAAACCACATGCTCCACTGCTTGTGCGGGCCCCCGTCAATTCCTTTAAGTTTTATTCTTGCGAACGTAGTACCCAGGCGGAGGACTCAATGCGTTAGCTCGGACACCGGGGTATTCCCCCGGCACCTGGTCCTCAACGTTTACGGCGTGGACTACTAGGGTATCTAAGCCTATTTGCTCCCCACGCTTTCGTGACTGAGCGTCAGTCGCTGTCTAGCAAGCCGCCTTCGCCACCGGTGTTCTTCCACATATCTGCGCATTTCACCGCTACATGTGGAGTTCCGCTTGCCTCTCCAGCACTCTAGCCATGCAGTTCCGGGGACGGACGGTGGTTGAGCCACCGCATTTGACCCCCGGCTTGCAAAGCCGCCTGCTCACTCTTTACGCCCAATAATTCCGGATAACGCTTGCAACCTACGTATTACCGCTGCTGCTGGCACGTAGTTAGCAGTTGCTTTCTAACCGGCCGGTCAGTCAGAAGGCATTTCCTCCTCCTGAGTTTCCCACCCGGTCACAGTGCTTTACGACCCGAAGGCCTTCATCGCACACGCGGCGTTGCTCGGTCAGGGTTTCCCCCATTGCCAAATACTCCCTACTGCTGCCTCCCGTAGGAGTCTGGGCCGTGTCTCAGTCCCAATGTGGCCGTTTAGCCTCTCAGCTCGGCTACGCATCCTCGCCTTGGTGGGCCTTTATCCCGCCAACTAGCTAATGCGACGCAGGTCCATCCTCCGGCGCGGCTTTGGGGCCGCCTTTCAACGAAGGGACTTCCGTCCCGACGTCATCATCCGGCATTAGCAGGCGTTTCCGCCTGGTATTCCGGTCCGGAGGGCAGGTTACCAACGTGTTACTCACCCGTACGCCACTGAGGTATTGCTACCTCCGTTCGACTTGCATGTATTAGGCACGCCGCCGGCGTTTATCCTGAGCCAGGATCGAACTCTCAATGTTAGTTATGAGAGGCCGGCCTGGCAGCCGACTTGTGTATGTTTTGAATTAGTCTGTTTGTATAAGACGAATCCGGTATTACTGTCCTACTTCAATGATCTTTTTGGATATTGACGTATTCCTTGTGTATGTACTGGTCATCCCGTTCAGTTTTCAAAGAGCGATCGTATTTCGTGTGCCTCTTTCAAGGCGCGAATAAGAGTATATCATCCGCATATTTCAGTGTCAACAATTATTTCGCTTTTTTTCATGCACTCTTCGTAAAAGGAAAATCCCGTGTCCATCGGGACACGGTACTGCTTCCGCTTCTGCCGCTTATGCTTATCCTATTTATATACGTGCACGCGTATGGGCAATGCTTACTTCTCGTATTCCTCTATCATGCCAACCCTCGTGTCATGCCTTCCGTCCTGTGGGGTGGAGGTGAGGAAGATGTCAGTCCTCCTTATAATCTCCTCCTCAGTCATGAACTTGGCTCCGAAGGCTATCATGTTGGCGTGGTTGTGTTCGACAATAAGATGACTGACATCATCGTTATAACCTATTCCGCAACGGATACCTTTTACTTTATTGGCACAGATTGCAACTCCTTCACCAGAACTGCAGACTAGAATACCTTTATCTGCTTCTTTGTTTGCGACTTTTTCGGCTGCTTTGAATGCAAACTCAGGGTAATTACAAGAATCTGTGGAATATGTTCCACAATCTATTACCTCATATCCTTTACTTTTTAAGAATTCAAATAATTTGTCTTTTACACAGATTCCGCCATGGTCACATGCAAATGCAATTTTCATAATGTTATTCTCCTTTTCTATTTATTATAGAATACTTCCTCGATTTGTTTTAAGGTAATCTCGCCTTGTCTTATAACAATAGGCTTATCTTTAGTTAAATCGACTACCGTTGTCGGTGTTCCGCTTTGGCAAGTTCCTTTAACTATGCCTTTTACCTCTTCAGAGTCTTTAAATACCTTATATACGCTATCAAAGTCATCCAGCGATGGTTGTCCTGACATGTTTGCACTTGTGACCTGAAGTGCAAACGGCAATGTTTTCAAAAATTCTAGCAATTCTTTTTTTGCTGGAATTCTAATACCAGCCACATAAGTCCCAAGATGTGTTTGATACGGAGCGTTGTCCTTAGCTTTAACTAAGCAGGTCAACGGACCTGGAAGAAAATATTCAATAACTTTCTTTGCGCCATCGGAAATTTCAAAGAACTCGTCCAAATCAAATGTGTCAGAACACATGACAGCTATTGCTTTGTCCGGTCTCCTGTTTTTTGCTTTGCAAAGTCTTTCGTAAGCTTCTTCACTATCAAAACGGACTCCTACTCCATATACAGTTTCAGTAGGAAAAGACAATACATATCCATCTTCTAATATTTTTCTGCATTCCGGATTTTGAAAATCTATGACTTTCATATTTTCCTCCAAAAATGGTAGCCTCTAGAGGCTACCATTATGATACAACAATTCAGTTTCGAATTAGAATTCCATCTTAACATCCTGACGTTTTGCTTCTTCAGCTTTGAAGAATTCGGCAGGAGTTGCATGGATGTGATTGGCGACGATGGAGCCAGGGAAAGCGACAATAGCCTGATTATAAGTAGAAACATCGGCATTGTAGATTCTACGGCTAGCCTGGATGTGTTCTTCGACATCAGTGCAGGAGTTTGTTAAAGAGATGAACATCTTATCAGCCTTTAATTCAGGATAGCGTTCAACAACGATGTTGATTCCTTTAGCCAAATTATCCATCTGACCATTGAAATCATTCATGGCTTTAACATCAGTGCCACCTTCATGATAACCAGCTCTCATCTTAGCAACATCAACTAAAGTCTCATTTTCATGCTTTGCATAGCCTTTGACGATGTTGTACTGCTTGGAAAGCAAATCGAATCTCTTGGTCAAAGCGACATCGATGCCGGAAGCGGCTTCGTTGATCTTGACCTGCATCTTACGGAAGAAGTTCATCTTGCTGATATACCAACCGATGATGGAAACGAGCAAGATTAAGACAACAGCACCAACGGCAATAAGAATAATTGCAGTAATAGACATATAATTTTCTCCTTTTTCTATATTTAGTTATGTTTCTTATGCGGATTGAGAATGTTTACAAAGGTATCCTTTGGCTTCTGAGACTGAAGGAAGGCATAATACTTTGTATAAGAGTAACCATAGTGAGCGATGGCATCTTTGACAACAACTTTGGTTTTGGATTCATAGACCTTTTTGATAGCGGCAAAATGAATTGTCTCAGTATCGGCATTGGCCGCAAGGCCTAAGGAAGATGGATCAGCGATAAGCTTATCGATTTCAGCAATAGCAATCTGGAGATTCTTTTCTCTTCTTTCCTTAGCAGTTTCAACGACCTTTTCTTTCTTCTGGACAGTGTGTCTACGAGGAAGATCCTCTAATTCATACTTAGATTTCCAAAGGCCGATAGTACCATTGATTCTGGACTTTCCGAGAATACGGATGGAAAAACCGTTGTCAGTGAAGACCTTATAAGGATCCTCACCATTCTTTAAAGCATCACAAACCTTTGCGGCAAACTCTTCAGTGAAAGAGATTTTGCTTTCAGTACATTTTGTGACATTAGGATTGTGGTTGAGAACTCTTTGGGCGTGCTTAGTGAATTTTTTTGTAGCCATTTTTATTTCCTCCTTTTACTCATTGTCATGAGATTCATTTGGCTTATTTGTATCATTTTCATCTTCTTTCTTGTCGGAAGGGAGGATTTCCTTTACGACACCAGGACGAGAAGTTGTAGTGTTATCAGCCTTAAAGGACTGATATTTATCTTTGAGATGCTTAACTGTCTGATCATTAGTCTTAATCAACAGTACATTGACACCTGCATAAGTCTCAAGATGCGTGCCGAAAGTTTCAACAGACATAGAGATATTCATACTGGACATGTAATCGACAAAGACAAGTCCAACATGTGACGGGTCAGAACTTCCCTGCTTACAGGCTGCGACAAACTGCTGATCATCAATCGAATGACCTGAACCAGTAGCAACAACCAGAACAATTCTTGAAGGCTTCTGTTCTAAAACCTTATCGATTTCATGATAGAAGTTTTCAAAGCCAGGGTAGAGAACTATATTATTAGGATTCTTAGGTTCTTCGCCTTTCTTCACTTCGATTTTATGTTCGTCGACATCAGGAAGCTTTCGATTCTTGAGAAGGTAATCGATTTGGTCAGCAGTGATGGTTTCATTGCTGATCAATGTTTCAGCAATCAATATGACATCATCTCTATGCTCTTCAAGCAGTTTTCTTGCCTGCTCATGGCATTCATCAACAATAGAACGGATTGCTTTATCGATTTCAAAGGCAATCTGAGTGGAATAATTGGCTTGTGTAGAATTGTAGTCTCTTCCTAAGAACACACTTCCACCGGCTTTTTCGTACTGAATAGGTCCTAAATCAGACATACCATATTCAGTAACCATGCTGCGTGCGATATTAGTAGCGACTTCGATATCATTGCTGGCACCGGTAGAAACATCACCGAAGAAGATTTCTTCGCTGGTACGTCCACCTAAATAGCCAGTGATTCTAGCAAGCAACTGATTCTTAGTCATTAAGAAACGATCCTGTTCTGGAGTCATAAGAACATGACCGCCTGTACGACCACGAGGAATGATAGTTATCTTCTGAACTTTATCGGAATAAGGTAAGAAGATGCCGATTACAGCATGGCCTGCTTCATGATAAGCGACCTGTTTTCTTTCATTGGGTTCAAGATGAGATTTCTTGGCAGGACCAGAAATAGCTCTATCGATAGCCTCATCAATATCGGCAGTAGTTATTGCGCTCCTATTGGAACGGACAGCAAGAATAGCAGCATCATTCATGATGTTAGCTAAATCAGCGCCGGAGAATCCAACAGTTCTAGTTGCGATGTTGTCAAAGCTGACATCACTTGCAACTTTCTTGTTTCTAGAATGTACTTTAAGGATAGCAGCTCTTCCGGCTTTATCAGGAAGATCGACAGTGATTGTACGATCGAAACGTCCAGGACGTGTCAAAGCAGGATCCAAGACATCGCTTCTATTTGTAGCAGCCATGACGATGACGCCGTTGTTGTCTTCAAAGCCATCCATTTCAACAAGTAATTCGTTCAAAGTCTGCTCACGTTCATCGTTACCACCGCCTAAGCCAGTACCTCTTTGGCGTCCGACAGCATCAATTTCATCGATGAAGATAAGACAAGGAGCGTTCTGCTTTGCAGTCTTAAATAATGAACGAACACGTGAAGCACCAACACCAACATACATTTCAACGAAATCAGAGCCAGATATAGAATAGAACGGAACATTAGCTTCACCCGCAACTGCTTTTGCAAGTAAAGTCTTACCTGTACCAGGCGGGCCAACTAAGAGAACACCATGTGGCAATTTGGCACCTAAACGAGTGTATTTATCGGTAGCATGGAAATAATCGACCATTTCAACCAATTCCGCTTTTGCTTCATCGCATCCTGCGACATCAGCAAAACGGATTTTACTGCCAGTTTGTTTTCTTGCGACATTGTTGACAAATCCAGACATTGGATTGCCACCTGCGCCACCTGCTCCTTTAGACATTTTCGCATAGAAGGCATACATGAGGATAAGGAGAACAACAACAATTCCTAGTGGAATAAGCCAAGACGAAATGCTTGATGTGCTTTCAATTCCGGAAACATAAGTCTTGTTTCCATTGATTGTAATTGCTGAAGAATAATAAGGAGTCATTCCACTAGATGTGGATATCTTAACGTGATCGATAATCGGAGTAAGATATGTATCATAGTGGTTTTTATCTATGGTTGCACTAAAGGTTCGAGCCTGAGCTGTCTTGCCATCATAATAAGTATAAGAACCGCTCAGATAGTAAATCGCATTTGTTTGATTCGAAAGCGCAACAGTTAATCTGACATTAAGATATGGGCTGCCATCATCCTTGCTATAAGCCGGCTGGAGCAAAATCTTAGCAAGACTACCAGGCTTTTCAGTTTCATCATCCACAACAAAGGAACCGATGGATTTGCCTTTGGTGTATTCGCTGTACTT
>CAVJJQ010000138.1:0-6067 GCA_963649755.1 bacterium
GTCTGCAAATTGCGGGCTTTTGCTATATTTGCTATAATGTCATCAGTGATGAGTGAACCTGAACATAGTTATGTGATACATAAAGCCACAAAACAAATCCATAAAAAGGGTATATGAAATTTTTATATATTATTACTGTGTGCGTGAGCTAAAAAATTGAGGCAGCTTAAACTTATGCTATTATGAATAAAGAATTACATTACAGAGGACCAAATGAAAAAAGATAATGAGGATACATGCGATAAAAAAGTAGAAAGTAATCTTGACGGAAAAAATAGCAGAATGTTTGAGTATCTTCTTGAAGCATACGATGAATTGAGGGATGAGCTAAAAATGAGGATACAACAACGTGATAATTTAGCAATTCAATTCATAGTTATTGTTGGAGTTTTGGCAGGCATAGCTTTTACAGATTACGATTTTTCTTATTTTTCTATACTATTAATACCATTGATGACACTGTTTTTTGCCATTCAAATTTTTAGCAGTTACGAAGTACATGATAGACTTGTGAGATTTATCCGAGAGCATGTTGAAGCGGGGCTGGGTAAAGAACTTAAAATTGATGAAGATAAGTTATGTGATTTTTTCTGGGAGCAATATTGTAGAGCAGATAGAGAAATTCATAACGTAAAAATGCCTGGTAGTAGAAAAGGGTTCTTTCAAAAGCTTTTAATAGTTGTTCCGATAGTGTGTAGCGTGTGCTTTTACCTTTTATGCTTTGCGGATGAAAACGAAATAATACCTTCAAAATGGAATTTATGTATTGCAATCGGGGCGGCCATTCTTTATTTGCTATGGGGGGCATATTATTTATATAGGTTTAATGTAATGCCTAAAATAGTTGTAAATAAAAATTTATCTGCTTGCGATTATAAAAGAAGAATAACAAAAATTAAAAGTAAGGAAAAAGCAATTTTTCTTGATCGCGATGGTACATTACATGTTGACAAAGTTGAAACAACATTAGAAAAGGGCCTTGAAATTTTCTCAGATGTGACTGAAACACTCAAAGAATTTCAGAAAAGGGGGTACCGTTTAATTGTAGTTACGAATCAAAGTGGAATCGCCAAAGGGCATATAACTTTAAAACAAATGAAAAAATTTAACAAAGCTTTGAGAAAGAAACTGAAAGAAAATGGCTGCAAATTGGATGCCATATACTATTGCCCACATAAAAAAGACGATCACTGTAGATGCGCAAAACCTGAAACCGGAATGTTTGAGCGTGCAATAAATGAATTTAATATTGATATTGAAGCTTCATATGTGATTGGAGACAAAGTAGGGGATATAGAGGCGGCAAAAAAAATAGGGATTCTACAGGAACATTGGCTTTTTGTTAAGACAGGTATTTATGAAGAAAATAATTATGAAACAGAGCCGAACATAAAAGAATTAAATCCTAAAATTTGTAGCAATATGGAAGAAACACTAAAATATGTAGACTAATGCCGTAATTCTAATGGAATAGTAAAAATGATGTAGAAAATATGTCTTGTATTAGCAATATGCTGATTTAAATTATTTCCTTGTGAAGGGACGAAAACTTCATCTTATTCCACTGCGTTTTTGCCATAAACTCCCCGGAGAGGGACGAAAAAACATACATAATTTTTGTTAACATAATCGGAGTTAATGGAGCCGGAAATGGTGTGTTCCGCTTCTTTTGCGGTCGTGCCGGTAATATCCATGCTCGTCTGAATCACATGGATGGCGTCCACCACATCGGCGTAGGAGGAAATGTCGTACTCAATGCCGGAGATAGCCTGGGCATCGGCGAGAAGTCGCTCCATTTATTCCTTTGTGCCGACGTAGCCCAGCTTGAGGTTATCAAGCATCGTGTAGTTCTGCTTGGCAAAGCCCTGATAGGCGTTCTGTATGGACGCCATGTCGGTACCCATCTTGTTGGCATTGTCCGACATATCCGTGATGGCCATGTCCGCATATTTTACGGCTTTTTCGGTATCTCCGCCGAGGGACTGGATCAGACTTGCGGAAAAGCCTGTGACCGTCTCCGTGTAGTCGTTTGCCGACATACCTGCCGTCTTATATGCATTGGCGGCATAGGTCTGAAGCTCCTGGGATGAGTCCTTGAATAGAGTATCCACACCGCCGACCAGTTGCTCGTAATCGGCATAGGCGTCAATGACCTCTTTACCGAGCTTTACGGCGGCGGCTCCTGCGGCCACCACGACCGCGCCCATTGCCGCGCCGACCGTTTTCAGAACGGTGCCGAGACCCTTGAATTTGCTCTCGGATTTTTCGGCGGCATCCCCGGCTTCGTCAATCTCATCGCCCATATCGTCCGCACTGTCGGTAACATCGTCCATCTCGGAATCCATGTCTTCAAGTGCATCCTCAGCGCGACCGTAATTGGAGTTGGCTTCTTCCAGAGCGGCGTTATTATCGCTAAGTTCACGCTCCATATCGTTGAGCGCGGTCTCGGCGTTATTCAGCTGAATCTGCCAGCTCTGCGTCCTGCGGTCTGTTTCCCCAAAGGAATCAGACGCATTTTGGAGAGCGGAACGCAATGTCTCGATTTTCTGTTTCTGTACTTCGATTTCCTTGTTCAGCACATTGTTCCGTGCGGACAGTGCCTGCACGGACTTGTCGTTCTTGTCAAATTGCGAAGATACCAGCTTCATTTCCGAGCCGAGTACCTTGAACGACTGGTTGATATCGGCGAGAGCCTTCTTGAATTCCTTTTCGCCCTCCACGCCGATCTTCAGACCGAAATTGTCTGCCATGCACCGTCACCCCCTTGTAATTGGCATAAAAAAAGCACCCACTTATCGAAAAGTAGGGACAAATCCGTCCTAAGTTCTCGGTGAGAGCGTGCCTGATGGTATGAAAAAGGAGCGACCCCGAAAGGTCACTCCTCGTAGATATATGAGTTATTTTGTCAGAACAATTCTACCCGGCCAAGCAGCAGGTCAATCAAGTTGCAGTGGAAGATGCCGTTGTCGTCATAAAAATTGTGCGGCACATCCATTCGAACGATGATCTTTTTGAAGAAATCCCTGGTAAGCATCAGCGATGCCAGCTCGGAGGATTCTTTTTTATCGGTATCCATGCGGAAAGCGGACTGAATATAGATTTTCTTATCCGCATCGTTTACCACAAAGTCAATCTCTTTTTGAACCTTACTGTCGCCTGTGCGGTCACAAACCACACCGACATCAACACAGTACCCGCGCCGCAGAAGTTCGTTGTAGATGATGTTTTCCATGATATGACCTGGATCGTACTGGCGGTAATTCAGCCGTGCGTTCCGAAGCCCGATATCCGTATAGTAGTACTTGTTCGGATACTTGAAATAGGTCTTTCCTTTGACGTCATATCGCTTTGCCATTGAAATGAGGAAGGAGTCGATAACATACTGCACATAGTTTGAAACCATCGCAGGATTGATTTTCTCGTTCTTCATGGATGCGATGGCATTTGCAATATTGGTCGGATTCGTCAGCGAACTGATCTGCGAAGCAAGAAAGTCCAGAATATCATTCAGAACATCCTCGCGTTCGATTCCGTTTCGCTCCACAATATCCTTGACGTACAGTTCGCTGTAGAGGGAGGTCAGATAATCCTTCTTATCCTTGTCATCCTCCAGTGCTAAAAGTCTCGGCATACCGCCGTAGAGCATATAGGTATCCAGTGCTTTTCGCTCGTCACCGCCCACGGCAGAATAGAACTCCGCAAACGACAGCGGGAACACATGAATCTGCGTAGCGCGCCCGCGGAACTCGGTGGCGATGTCTTTTGACAACCCTTTGGAGTTACTGCCGGTGACATAAACATCAAGGTTTTTGTATGCCTTGAGTTCGTTCAGCATATCGTAGATGGTAACCTCGATGCCGCCGTTTTCCTTGTCCACCACTTTCGTGGTGAGCTGCACCTCATCAATGAACAGATAGAACTTTTCATCCTTCCTGTCCCGGACGGTGCTTTCTACATATTCGCACAAAGTAATCGGATTTCTGAACTTATAGTACCGCCGCTGATCCAGCTCAATTTTCAAAATATGATCTTCCGAAACGTTCTGCGAAAGAAGATACTCGAAAAACAAATCGAAAAGTAGCACGGACTTGCCGCATCTGCGTATGCCTGTGATGACTTTTATCTCGCCGTTCCACATACTGTGGATCAGTCGGTTCATATAGGAATCTCGTTTAACCATGAATTTCACCTCGTACTTAGGACGAAACCGTCCGAACTTCTATGTTAGTATACCACGGTTTTTGAAAAATATCAATGCTCTACGGAAAAGTTCACAAAGAAGTTGCGACTGAAACGGACTAAGTACGAGATGAAATTCTCCGATACGTCTCAGATTCCATAGGGGATAATTTCATCAATGGTCAAATTCTGCTTCGGTTTGGAGATGCCGTTATACTGTCTGTGACATTCCCACAAATCCATAAACAGACCGAACGGCATCAGCCAAAATTCATCCTGCTTAAGATGCATCTGGCAGACACCGTAATAGAAAAGCCGGGTAAACAACTCCTCGTCACTTACCCGACTTATGCGTTTTTTGAGTCCGGCTCACTTTCTACATTGCGCTTTGTCCCTCTGTACATTGCCTCCATGATGGCGTCCTTGTAGTCCGTCAGTTCCATCGGAGAGGTGAGAAGCTCGACCTCCTTCGCAGTCAGTTCCGGCTTTTTCTCGTCCGGATGCCTGAGGTTATGCACAAGAATGGTCTGGTTGCAGAGCAGCGTAATGAGCCACACGATCTCATCGAGCGCCATCTCGAAGTTCTCTGATTTCATCAGCTTATCGCCCAGATTCTCCAGGCCGCCGTATCGTCCCGCGATCTCTTTTGTCGCTTTAGTGGTGAGGAGCATTTCGTACTCCTGACCGCCGATTTTTACAATTGCGCTTCTTTCATCCATAATGCGTTACCTCCTTAACCCTGTCCTTCATAGGAAGGTTCATAGACACTCGTGTACCAGCCGGTGATCGTCTCTGCGGTCACGCCCGTATCGTCCTCGGACACTTCCGCTTTCCACGGATGCTTGCCGAGAGCGTCCACCTTGTTTCTGCGGTAAACCGTACCCTCGATGGTAGGCGTGGAGAACTCAATGCTCTCACCCTTGGTGGTAAGGTTTGTAGCGGGAATGCCGAAGATCACGCGGTAGAGCCAGAAATAGCGGTACTTGCCGTTCGCCTTTTTCACACGGAAACCGACAGCCACGGGATCGCCGCCGTCCTCGGATGCGGAGACAAGGACTCCGTTTTCATCAACGATAGCTCCGGTAAGGTCAGCCGCCACAGCAAGACCGATATTGTCCACGCCGAGGGAGAGCGTCCCGCTCTGGAACTCCTTCACGACCTCCGCCGCACCGTCATCCGCATAGAGCGTAGCCTCCGCAAGTCCCACGGAAAGCTCCGCAGTCATCGCCTTGGCAAGGGACACGGGAGTCGCATAGGTTTCGTTGCCGCTTGTATCCTCCGTGATCTTGGAGTAATAAAGTTTATCAAGACCGATTGTAGCCATCTCCGTTTCATAAAGTTTCGCCACGTCAATAGCGTAGTGATGGAAGCCGGTATCGTCCTCATGTCCGATGTATCGTCTGTCCGTGACCGTAAAATCAGCGGCAAGGAGCGCACTGCAAAGCTGCTTCCTGCGCTGCATATAATTTCCCTTGGAGAACAGGGAGAGCCGCGCCTCCTGCGTCTCGTATCCGGGAGAATCGTCCGCATGAAGCTCGTAGGTATCCGCAATCGGAGTCACCACGACATATTCATCCGGCGGCTCATCGGAAAACACGCCCGTCTCTACGGAAAGACCGCAGTCCGTGACCGCGGTTTTGATTTCAGATAACAGGCTCATATGCCGTTCACCTCCGATTCCAGTTTTGCCTTCATCGCTTCAATGCAGGCTTTCTTAGATGCCGATTTCGCAGGCTTCAAAAACGGCTTTGCAGGCTGCCCGCTTTTGCCATATTCGAGAACGGTCGCTATCTTGGCATTGGGGCGGCCTGATTGATAGGATAGTGATTCAGGAAGACAAAACAGCAACGGTAGTATTTAAAGGCGGGATTGAGGTTCCTGTGAAATA
>CAVJJQ010000139.1:0-6056 GCA_963649755.1 bacterium
AAAAATGAAAAAGAGAGTATTCAGCATTTTCCTCGCGCTGGTGATGGTGCTGTGCTTTGTGCCGACTGTGGCACTGGCCGAGGGAAATACCGGAACGACAACAGTCAACCTCAGTGTACCGGAAGCGACCTATGAATTGGTGATTCCGTCCAAACTTGACGTGGCAAACAGCGGCTACAACGCCTTTGAAAACGGTGTCACGGTTAAGAATCTTACTAATGCAGGCGGAATTTCTTCTATCGATGTTTCGGCAACAAGCGCGAACAGTTGGAATCTGACGAATTCAAACAAGAACAAAATATCCTACCAGCTGGTTTCAAGCGATGCTCAGTATGAATCGAAAACCATCTATTCATTTACAGATAAAACAAGCATGGCTACCGTTGATGGTCAAACCTTTGCGTGTGGTGTCAATGTGAGCGATTATTCCGCCGCCGCAGCCGGCGAGTACAGCGATACCATTACATGGATCGCAAATATTGTGAGGAGTGGTGTGGTTGTGAATGGTGATGGAACCAAAACGGTCACATTGACAAAGGGCATTATGGGTTCGAATTCTGAGATAGGTGAAGGTCAGTCTGTGACATCTGATGGCGTTACCATACTGGTGAATCACGGAATTCTTTCAACGCAATATGAAAATTCCGGTTGGATGTGGTTGGCAATGTATGACAAGGAGGGAAACGATTTCACTATATCAACCACGGAAGGCAATTTTACCAAAATTGAAATAGTTGGTGAGATCCATACGTTATCTAATACAGCATGGACTCAAGAATCTAATAAAATTGTTTGGACAGGTTCGTCCCCCAGCGTAAATGTCGGAAAATATTTTGAAAATGTTACAGCGGTCATATGCACGATAGCCCCGACGGAAGATTGAGACCATGATAACCAAATTGATTGAACTGTATAAGCGTAAAAGGGGTTTTCGGGTATTTGTTTATGTGATTCTGCTTGCAATCGTTCTTTTGATTGGTCTTGCCATAGGCGGCTTTTTCAGCAGCCCGTCAGATGATAGCAAGACAAAAATCGCAGGTGATGTATCCAGATATGCGGAGGATCAGGACTACAGTGATATTACCGAGTCCGAGAGTATCTCCATACCGGGATATGACAGCCTTACATTTAAGGCGGGACAGAAGGTGCAGAATGTCACACTGCACAACCCCGAGACGAATACCTGCTATTTCAAGATGAGCCTTATTCTGGAGGACGGCACGACCATCTGGACATCCGATTTGTTGGAGCCGGGGATGGCGTTTACTTCGATTGAATTGGACAAGGCGCTTGATAAGGGCACATACTCGAATGTCAGGCTGAAGTATGACTGCTATTCCCTGAAGGATCAGTCTCAGCTGAACGGAGCGGAAATCGAAGTAACAATCATAGTGAAATAAAATCAAAAGGAAAGGTGGCTGTCATACGATATGAAAAAACTGTCAAGACTTGTTATATGTGTGGCGTTGGCAGTCATACTGGCGGGAACTGTCTCGGCTTATGCGGCAGACGGCTCGACTGATATCACCTTGACGGTCAGCGACGGCAGTGACTATACCATAGTAATTCCGTCGGAAAAGACCGAAGAAGCGACACCACCACAGACCGGTGATGACAGCAATGTTTCTCTCTGGCTGGCTCTGCTTCTTATAAGCGGCGGCGCTACTGCGGCAACGGCTTTCGGCAGAAAGAAAAGACGCGCTGAGTAAATCTAAATGGCACGACATCCGACGGTGGAAATCCCTTTACTTTTTCAACCACGCAAGGCAATTTTACTAAGATTGAAATACATTTTCAGGGAGGCGCTGATGTAGATAATTCACTCTGGGGTTCTGGTACTGGTAAACCAACCTGGACGGGTTCAGCTTCAAGCGTAGATGTCGGATATCCTTTCAATATCTATTGGGATCTTATCGAAGTTATATGCACGATAGAGTATTGATAACAAGAAATGATTATGATTCCCTGAAGAATAAACCGCAACTTAGTAAAATTTTGGAGGTGCAAAAATGAAAAAGAGAGTATTCAGCATTTTCCTCGCGCTGGTGATGGTGCTGTGCCTTATGCCGACCGTGGCGATGGCAGAAGGAAACAGCGGAACGGCAGCAGCAAAATTCACCCTGACTACGGACAACATTGAAAGCACTCCTGCTGATGTTGAATATGACGGCAAGGAACATAAATGGGTGCCTAGACTTGTAGACAAGGATGGAAACCAGTTATGTGAAGGAGTCGACTATGTTGTAACCTACAACAGAGACGAATTCGTGAGTGCCGGATCAATCTCTGTGACAATCACGGGTCATGGAAATTATACAGGAGAGTTGACACAATCGTATGAGATTACCGCCAAACCTCTGACGGTCATAAGCGTTGCAGTCGAGAATAAACTGTACGACGGCACAAATACGGCAAGCTTCAGCGGCACACCGGCATTAAACGGCGTAGTGGCAGGCAACGATGTGACACTTGTAAATGGTACACCGAGCTTTGCGGATATCAATATAGGTAATGATATCGCTGTCAATTTCACCGAATTTCAGCTGGACGGCGACGATGCAGGCAACTACACGCTGACCCAGCCGGACGGCATCACTGCAAGTATCGGTATCTATACCGCCACCGGCGAGGAATACACTGCCACTACCAGTGACTGGACAAACGAGGATTTCAAGATAACCGCGGCGGACGGCTGGAAAGTATCCACCACCAATACCGCAGACGGCGAATGGCGTGACAGCCTGACTTGCTCTGAGGAGACAGACAATGGCAGCCTGACCTTCTATGTAAGGGAAACGGATACAGGCGTTATCTCCGAAGCCATCACCAAGACCTACAAAATCGACAAAACAGCGCCCACCGGCGAGATCCGCATCGATGAGCAAAACGCATGGCAGAAGTTTTTAAATACCATCAGCTTCAACCTGTTTTATAAAGATGAGCAGGCCGTGACTATCACGGCATCTGACAGTGCCAGCGGTGTTGATACCATCGGGTATCTCTTAACCGATGAGGATCTGGGTATCGAGGCACTTGCAGAAAAGACGTTTACCGATTACAGCAATCCGGTGGGCATCAAGCCGGATGATAAGCTTATCGCATACGCTAAAATTACCGACAAGGCGGGCAATGTGACTTACCTCCGTTCAGACGGCATTGTGCTGGATTCGACCGCTCCCGTTATAAGCGGAGCAACGAATGGCAGTACCCATTGCGCTGCTGTAACGCTTACCATCACGGACGATTATCTGGGTACCGTGCAGTTAAACAGCGAAACGGTATCGCTGACAGACGGCAAACTGACGATTGCGCCGAAGGCGGGCAAGCAGACCGTGACAGCCACCGATAAATCCGGCAACAGCACGACTCTCACCATAACCGTCAATGACGGCCATAGCGGCGGTACAGCAACCTGCATCGATATGGCCACATGCGGGGTCTGCGGTGCGAAATACGGCGAAAAGGATCTGAACAATCACACAAATCTTCAGAAAACGGATAAGGTTGACGCGACCGTAACCTCTTACGGCAATACCGAATACTGGTACTGCGACGGCTGCAAAAAATATTTCAGCGATAAGAACGCAGCTAAGGAAATCAAACTCAAAGATACCGTGATTGCGAAGCTTGCACCTTCAAGCACCAAGGACGATGGGCAACCCGTGACGGCCGATGAGAAAAAGTCACCGAAGACCGGCGACAATAGCAACATGTTCCTCTGGCTGGCTCTGGTCCTTGTCAGCGGCGGCGCAACTGCGGCAATGTTTGTCAGCAGAAAGAAAAAACGCGCTGAGTAAATCTAAATAAGTCTAAAACATAGCGACAGCCCTCGATGAATTCGGAAATTACCGAGTTCATCGGGGGCTTTTTGTTTATATTAGTCTTAAAATATACCTTTATCGGTCAGTTCCTTGCGCATTTTTTTGTATGCGCCGTTTACGATTCGGAAAGCGCTGTCGGGAGAGGACAGCATATGCTCGGCGGCAAGGTCTATGTAGGCTTTCTCTTTGCGCAGCAGTTTTACGGAGTTACCGTTTTCGTCTTTACCAAGCTCATAAATACCGTAACACTCCGTACAAAACCCAAGGTGATCAGCAACCATTGTGCGTTCACGGTAATCGAGGTTTTCGTAAGCATCAAACAGAGCGTCTGCCTGCCACTCTTGGAAAAACAGTCTTTCGGGATTCGTGGTGTTATCTGCCGTCACATCTTCCGCCGTGCTTTCGCCGTCCTCATCGGCATAACGGCGGTAAAAGTCTGTGTAATGGGTACTGTCAATGCCTGCTCGGATAGTTTCTTTGGTATCCTTAACGCTTTTACCGATCTCTGCGGATATTTTCATCACAGTTTCTTCATCAAATCTGTACTCATACTTTGCATACAGCGCCATCGCTTTTTTAAGCGTGCGGTATTCATCCACGCTCTGCACCGAATACCCATGCCGCATTGTTCGGATGTAGTCGTCTATCTCGTTCTTTATATAGAACTCTTTGAATATAAGAAACGGAACACCTGTGGAAACATCATATTTCTGTAAGGCTTTGCAGATGCCGAAAACATATGCCTGCTTTAAGTCGACAAAATGCCCCTGCATGGCGTTTTCCTGCACCATCTGCATAATGACCGTGTTTATTCGAGGCTCATAATAGTGGAGAAACCATTTGAGATATTTTTCGTCTTTCTCCGCAAAGTAAAGGGCAATATATTCCTGAAAATCATTTTTCTTAGGCGGCGCCGGTTTTATGCGGTACAGGTATAATTTTTCCGTCCAACGGTTATTCTTCACCGGCACACCCCTTTCTCAGTTTATTTTTCTGTCCGTTTCGGCATACAGCGCCTCATGGCTCATATCTTTTTGGTATTCTTCTTTTGCGTATTTGTTGTCGGAAATTGCCCGTAATTTATGCTCTTTCGCAAGCCGTTTTGCGGCATCCGCAAATTCTTTTGTTATTGTCCCTCTGCCGCACTCGGTACGGATGGCGGCACAGCGTCGGTTGTATACTGCCGCAATCGGATCATTCTCCGCCTTTTCTTTACGGTTTAATACGGCGGCATACTTACGGCAGGTGATCTTTTTGCCCCTGTACAGTTCCGGAGCAATACCGTATGAGCAGTATCTCTGCCGCCGTGCGCTCTGCATCAGAAAATACTTGCCGCAAATTTCACACTTTCGGGGATAATGCCCGCAGTGCAAGCCCTCAAAAAAGTCGGTCAGGATAAAGCTGTAGTAGCTGTCGAAATTAAGCCGTTTGGCAAGTGTTGCGTTTACGCTTTTGGCATTCTTCAAAACGGCAATATATTTTCCGTTTTGCATAAAGTGATGGTCGCCGAAAATATCCAAAGCCAACGGCAGTAAATGCGCTTCGTCCAATCGTTCGGCATCATCAAGTTTTTTGCAAAACTTCAGCAGATTTTCATGGGCAAGTCTTAAATCATCGGCGAGATTGTCGAAGAAACGGAGAAAGGATTGGATTTCGGCAATGTTTTGCTCTGTGTCTGAAAAATCCGTTATTTGCTTTATTCTTTCCGCCGTGCCTACGGCAATTTCGTCTTGCGGTAACAGACTGAGCTTTGCTTTGGCGGCGAAACACTCGCAGATTGCTTGCCCAATCTGCTCGGTAAAAAGCCTTTCAACCGTATTCTGTATTTCTTCCGCCTTTACCCCGTCAAAAGGCTTTAGCCTCGGCAAAGCCTTTAACGATTGCAGTGTATTATACCCTGTTTTCACAAAGTCAGAAATGTTCAAATATCCGTCCCGCAGCTGCCGCAATATATGGAAGTTCAAGCTATCTCGAAACACGGCAATCCGTGCGGCGGTATCGTCTATGTAAAACTGATTAAGCAGATGCACCGCAAATATTCCTGCGGCATAGCTTTTGCCGTCGAATATTACTCTGCCGTCACGGTAATCGGCTGTAAAGGATGACGAAATCATTGTCATTTGCTCCTTTGTCTTATTCTATCTCAAAAGGTGTACCGATTATTGTACTCTGAGAGAAACACAAAAATATTTTTCAAAAATCTTGTTTTCAAGCTTGACTCTTTTTTAGTATTAT
>CAVJJQ010000140.1:0-5962 GCA_963649755.1 bacterium
ACGAATTTGCACTGCTCTCAAACTGCCGGGCATAGGCGGAGAACATCTTGGAGTTTGATTCCCTTACGAATTTGCACTGCTCTCAAACACAATAAGCATTCCTATCTGAATTACAAAAGTTTGATTCCCTTACGAATTTGCACTGCTCTCAAACACAGATTATACAGTTGATGCGGGCGAGAAAGTTTGATTCCCTTACGAATTTGCACTGCTCTCAAACCTCAAATTGTTTGAAATAATGATTGCGAATCACCCGGCAAATCCGTAAAGTTCCTTCATGTACCCTTATTTTAGCAGATTACACACATATCCGCATCAACAATATACCTTTTTTCATGTCTGAGGATGGCATGCTCACTGCTTTCTATAAACAAAGCTTCAATCTGTCTATCAAGAATATTCTGCATGAATATATTCATGGCTCCGTCAGTCATATAACTTCTGAGATTGACAAAAATAAATAGCTTGCGTGCATCATACTCCTGAACGAGTTCCATGTAGTCTATCAGCTGTTCGCCGAGATTAACATAGTTTTCCTCAATCTTTAGCCCTGCTGCCTTTATGAGAGTATCTGTTGAAATCTTTGAAAATTCGAAATTGCCTTTAAGCGAAAAAGAAAGATTTATAAGATACCTCTCCCAATCCGCAAGCATCTGATTGGTCTCCATAAAATGTGCGGCGTCCGTTGCCAGATTCAGCATGCTCGAAGTTACTTTACTCAGAATATTTTTTTGATTCATATCAAAAGGCGTAAACTGATTTAAAAGTTCCGCCCTCTTTGAAATCGAAATAACCTTGTCATTTTCAGACAATACAGATATTCCTTCGCTCCCACATAATTGCGTCGAAATATCCATCAGTGTGTTCAAAAAAAGCTTTTGACTTTCAATTATTATGCTACAGCACGTTTGACTGTCTCCACAGTCAAACACATAATCGACGTGAGGAATAATAAGCTTCATAGTATTACAATCATCTCCTCTGAGTCTATCACATCACTTGTATTTTCGCCGACTACATAATCCATCTTTACAAATTGTTTTTCTGTAACTCCGAGTAACTGCACTATACCCTTCGGCGGTTTATTATTAAAAATCAGATTCTTTATCGAATTTTCCATCGAAGGGCTGGTCAGCATACGACAATACACGGATTCCTGCAGCATAATAAATCCGTTCTTTATAAGGAGCTTACGAAATTGCCTGTAATTGCGCTTGTCATCAAGTGTAATAGTCGGTAAATCAAAAAATACCATCATCCTCATAAATCTGAACCCGCTCATATCTTACCTCGAATTTTACATAATGCTGTAAAACTTGATTTCAGAAGAATCCTTGTCATTTATGGCATCAAAAACACTTTTACAATAAATCTTAATTGCATTCATTAAGACCTGGCACTGACTGTCTATCATTACCTTCCCGTTAAGAATCGTTAATAATGTTCTCTTCTCTTCCTGTTCAAAGATTTGAGGACGCATACGATAAACTTCTCTGTCCACTATAATTCTGAAGGGTTCCATCAGGTCACATGCTAGATTAAAATGGTTAAACATGTTGTCATGAAAAATACCCAATTGCGACAGATATCCATTGGCACTTACTTCCCTGTTAAACGCCGACAATATAAGACTGTAGCCGTAATTCAAGGCTGCATTCGTAGGTACATCAGCACTGCGTGTAAAGTCCATACCAAAAAGCGCGTTAAAATAGACCTTTGCGGCATGCCCTTCTCTGTTCGTAGCATCAGCAAGTTCAACCTGACCCACATAATTTGACAGCATTTCCGCCTGTTCGGTAAGTCTTAATTCATTTAGGAATTCAGCCTGCTTACGAATTTTTTCACTGACAATATCACGCCATACTATATCCTTTGTCGTCTGCTCCCAGGTAATCTGCTTTCTAATCTTGGCAGCTGAGTCGTGGCAACCATGGTGTGGTGTTAATTCCGCTATCGGATTACGTTTTCTGTCGCAGAAAACCACCCTGATTTTTTTCTCAGTCAGAGCCTCTATCAAAATTCCGGTAAAAGACACGGCAGGATTCTCTACAATTAAGACAGCCATCTCGTCAAGGAGTACCCTGCTCGTATCTATTCCCCGAACTACAAGATATCCCATCTTGTAGTCAAGCTTCGCCTGATTTTCTATAACCACAACGCGCCAACTCATAAAAGCTCCAGAATATTTTCAGAACATTTTTCCCAAAGACCCGAAGGTGATTGATCTATTATTCTTACATCAGAATAGTTCTTTTTCCAGTTTGAAACCGTTGCGCTAAAGCTCACGGTAGCTGCACTCTTCCCTGCTCCCCCTATTAATGTCAAATCGCATCCACCCGTCATCCTACAAAAAACGGAATGAATGTTTAAAAGTACTTGGCATTGTTCAGAAACCTCCAAGCCAACAAATTTCTCCCTTCCGGCTTCCAAAATATTCACCGGTGGATTAATTCGCTTTCGATAAATACTTTTTTTCAGCTTATCAACATAAAGATTGTATAATTCTTCATTTTCAGTTTTATTAACCGCATCATGTTCTTCATCATAAATAAGTTTTGCGTTTTCTTTTCTTTTTTCGTTGAAACGCTCAATTGCCTTGATATATGCTTTCCATTTTTCATCAGAACTGAACTGCATTACAGGCTGAGCACTTAAATTTTTCCCTCCTCCGGAGACTCCCGTAATGCATACCCTAAATCCATCCAAGGAAAGCATAGTATTAACTTTCCATGGTCTCATACCCATAGGAAATTCAACATTCTCTACCGGCTTACCCAATATTCTTTGAATCCTGTCAAATGCATACTTCTTTGCAAATTCTTCATCATTTAGGAAATGTCTTCCATAAAGCAATTCCACCGGCATAATAATAATTTCGCTTTTCTTTCCGGTCTTATATCGCGTCGGGATAAAGAACATAACTCCGGCTTTGTTATATCCGCCATACTTTTCGATTGGAAGTCCTGCCTTTAGTGAAACCTGACCCTGACCCTTCTTCACAGGATTTTGGTCAAATAATCCGCCTGTCTTAAAGGTCGCATACTTTACAAAGTGAGCACTGTTTTTTGATGCTGATTTCTTTACTTTTCCAATCATTGTATCCGGATTCCAAATAATACGATTGTTTCTTTCTAACTTGTTGGAAAATAAAGTCTTTGTCTTGATGCTGTATCTCTCGCTTCTGATATCGAACCATTTCTTTGAAAATTTCATATCATACACATTGCCTACCACAATATTAAGATAAGCATCCTGTGCATGATGCAAATCGTTATACACCCTTGATTTTACGATATCAAATTCGTGTCTAAACTCAGATGTCAAGCCTGCCTTTGAATAAACAATTTCAGCATTGGGATATTTTTCTTTTAAAAGCTCGGCTACTGCCTTGGTTGACTGAGAAGTTTCAGTAAGCTGTCTGTTGATAAAGCCGGATTTTTCATCATCCGAAAAAGGTATGGAACGCGTAAGTCTCTTGTATTTCTCATCGCTTAATGTCCCATTGTCATGCCACGTTGACCAAATAACATGCATTTTACTGCGAATTTCACCCTTTATAGGATATATGTCCTTCTTGTCACCGTTAATCTTTGACAGTACAAGAACCTTATTGTTAATGATACTGTCGTCCGTCACATACGCCTGCGGATAGATATGATCAATGTCGTACTCCTTTGAGCCTGCCATCAGCTTTTGTAAATCAATTGCTTCACCGCTGTAAGCACACCTTCCGTACTGCATAAAGTAAAGGAAAATTCTGTCAGCCTGAAGCTTATTGTCTACGTACTCGCCAAGGCTTTCCAATTCCTTTTTCAAATCCCTTACATCTTCCTTGGACTTGGCATAATAATCCAAAATCTGTTGTTGTCTTGTCTTGGTACGTTTTCCTTTTTGATCAGCTCTTCCTCCGCGTGTCATCTCTATAAAGATTTTGTCAGGTGCTCCAAAAGCTTCCTCAATATCCTTAACGATTGCCATCGTCCTGTAGATAGGTCTTCTGACAGCATTGGAAACATACATTTCATCCAAACGATCCTTTAACGAATGATTGTTTCCCTTGTAATAAGATTCTCTTAGTTGCTTAATTTGTGGCGTAAAGGTGTATCTATCGGAAAGAACCTCCATCAGATTGTCATTTGTCTCCCACATTGCACGGAGAATAGTTGTAATCTCTCCGGTAGCAACATCTGTGCCTTCAAGTTCTGTAAGGAAGAAACGTGAGAGACGTCCGAAATCTTTTATTCTGATTCGTGAAATATACTTTACATCTTCTTCGCTAAGCTTCGGATATTGTTCTTTTATCCATTTTGTGAGCCTTGACTTATCCTCTGCATAGGATGCTCGCTCAATTATTTTCTCAACATCCGACTCGGTTAAACTTCCTTCCTCCAGAAGATGACGAAACGCATGGAGTGAAGACAAACTCGATTTGATTGTTTCATCGATACCCGTCAAGGCTTCTTTTTCATTTTTATTCAATATGTTGTTGCTAATAAGGTAATCTTCAATTTTCTTTCTCGTAACCTTCTTGTTCTTTTCAAAAAGATTATGATAAAGCTCCTGCTTTAACTCTATGCTTAACTTATTTCCGTTAATTCGTATGTTATTAATCTCATTAAGAACCATGAACCTTTGATAGCATAATGAATCCTTAGGAAGAACATCCTCTCCCGGAATGTAACTGCATTTATTGGTCATACGACGTATAAATTCCGATTCACTGGCATCAGAGTCTACAATCTTATCGAAATTCCACGGATAAATTTTTCCCGCCTTACGATTTATCCATGCGTGATTATTAGATTTGTTCCCATTCTTTAGTCCGCCGTTCAATGGTCCGACATAGTAGGGCACCTTAAAGCTAAACACCGATAAAATTTTTTCACGAACAGTCAAGCCATCCTCATCCTTATCATTTAAAAAAGGAAGATATTCGGATGCATTGTCAAGAATCTTTTTTAATTCATACTCATATAACTGATGAGGTATAACACGGTTGTCGGTATTCTTCTGTTTCGGCATAAAAAGCCTTAAGTCCAACCGATTCTTCATATCGGCTAACGTTTCTTCGTCTTCACAATCGGGAACTATATTTTTAATTAAGCCCGAGATATACTTTGAAAATTCTTCCAAGGAAGCCTTTTTCTTGACATCCGACGCCTTGGCTTTGTCTACGTGATATGAATAGGCTACATAATTGTAGCCTCCTGCGTTTCTAAATACTTCGTCATATTTTCCCGGAAGATATTTTTTTACAATATATTTAAGCGTGGATAAATCACTTTTATGTTGGTCGTATACCAAAACCTTAGCTGATGAAATCGTTGCATTATCTCCATCTCCCAAGATATCCGATAATATTCCCCAGTCATACAGGCCTCTTAAAAGTTCTATGAGCTCATAGTCTTCACCTATGTTACCCATGAGTTCCGCAAATTTTTCTTCTTCCATTCCCAGACTAACAGACTCCAGTTCGGAATACTCTTCCTTGAAAAACAAATCTTTCATAGAGCATTTACCACCTGACAGGAGTGAGATAATACAATCCTGTGAAAAAGGAAAACTTTCTGAGCCTGTTTTATCAGGCTTCCCGCCTTTCAAAAGGACACGGCACAGTTCTTTTTTCTTAGATGAAACATTTATTTTCTGCTTTAACACTATTCCAAACTCATTAATGTCTATTTCTTCCCAAGGATTGTCATATCCATTTTCAGAAAAGAAATTCATGAATTTTCCGTAAGTAGCTGATATGTCCGTAATCTCGTCTATACGATTGACATCGATATTATTCAAAAAATGTCCTCTGTGAGAAACGAGCCATGCACAAGCCAGGAAAACCAAACGAACATCATGAGATTTCTTATTGCTCATGAGATCGCAAATTAAATGATGAATCGTTGGATATTGCTTCATATATTCAACATCCGTGTAATCGGCATCGTCAAAATAGATGAATCTATCC
>CAVJJQ010000141.1:0-5949 GCA_963649755.1 bacterium
AAGTAACGGAGAAAGACTTAGAAGATTGGGATTAAAGCACCTTATAAAAAAGGAATAGGGGCAGCCATGTCTAAAGATAAAAAGAATAATACAAACTGGAAGTTATCAGATTGTTTGTGCTGAAAACTGCAAAAAAGCTGCCGCCATTTCTTTTGCAGTCTCTTTCATTCCATTTTCCAGCCAGTAGATCGTCATGTTGTAGAGCGCCCCGGCGTAATAATATAGCCTGTACCGGGAAATGGAGTGCGAGGGCATATCGCCGAAAGAAAGCACCATGCTTTCCGTAATAATATCCAGCACCGAATTAGAGGAGCCTGATCGGTGATAGGAAAGGATCAGCTCCCTGTTTTTGCGATAGTAGTCAAAGGTGTACGCCAGCATTTCGGGGCAGAGAAATTCCGTGCAGCTTTTTGGGGCGTTTTCCCAGTAATCTTCTCGGAACCTGCCGATCCCGTATGTGACGAGATCATCCATGCTGCTGAAATTGCGATAGAATGTTGCTCTGGCCACCTTGGATTCCCGAATAATATCTGTGATCGTGATCTTATCCCAGCTTTTTTCAGCGGAAAGATCGATCATCGCTTTCACGATTCGTTCCTTGACCTGCTTTTCACGTTTATCCATGATACAAATACTCCAAAACTGTCTCATATGCTGTCTTTACTGCTTTCTTTGATTATGATACAATATGTATCATAGTTTTGCAAGACCAAAAGGAGATTTTCAGAATGCGGATCATCATTGCGGGAAAAGAAATAACGGAACAGCAGATATTACAGTGGGAGCATGAGCGAGTTGCGGTAGACAAGCGGTTTTTGGAAAAGAGGCTGAACACCCCTGTACCTGTAACAAACGCAGAGGAGCTGGCTCGCTTTAAAGCCGATCTTCCCGACGAGAAAATGCGAAGCTGTCTGCAATCGACCCTGAAGCGGACGACTGCGCTGACAAATACTTTTACGAAATTGGCGGGAACGAAACGAAAAATCAGCGTTGCGGAGATCTACCTTGATTTCTGCAATGCGGTGCAGCTCCACGAAATGTACGATGATATGATGCTGAACAACACCCCTGAAAACCGGTTCAGTTGTCTGCGGGCAAATCCGGATCATTACTTGCTCAAAGGCGTTGACGCCACGGATCAGGAAGTCATTGAATTTACCGGAGGCCTTCCGTTCCCGATTCAGTTCACCATCCGTTACGGAGATTTTCATGGCCTTGTTTCCAGGCAGGAGCCGGAGTATCCGGTGCAGGCCGCCGGTGCTTCCTACCTGAATAACGGCTTCTGCATCGGCGCAGTCCGTCACCAAATCGCAGATACCGAGGAGGGTTGCAAGGTCAAACTTTCCGTTGAATTTCCGGCTTTGCTCCCCCAAAAGAATATCCAAGCGCATGAGCGGCATCTTGCCATCGAATTTTATAACTGGTTCTCTGAATTTGAGCGCCGTGTAAAGCGAGGGCAGAAAGCAAATATGGAAAAGGGTGTATAAGGCGAAGCTATGATATTATATTTTTCAGGTACGGGAAACAGTGCCTATGTGGCGAAAGAACTTGGCAAAAGCCTTTCAGAGAATGTGCTGGATCTCCATCCAAAAATAGCGGACTCTGATTTTCGTCCGCTGCATTCAGAATTGCCGTGGGTGATCGTTGCCCCCGTTTATGCGTGGAGGATTCCAAGGATTGTGTCCGACTGGCTGCTGAGGACAGAACTTACCGGAAATCGGCAAGTATATTTTGTTGTCACCTGTGCCGAGGATGCCGGAAACACGGAGCGCTACGCACAAAAGCTGTGTACAGAAAAGCACATGGAGTTTATGGGCTGTGCCGCAATCATCATGCCGACCAATAACATCGCCATGTTCCAGACGCCCACACAGGCCGAGGCAAAAACGATCATCGCAGCCGCACAGCCTTCTATTCACGCAGCTTGTGAGGTCATACGCACCGGCAAAAAGATGTTCCCGGCAAAATCTCCATTGACCGGGCAGTTTAAGAGCCACATTATCAATCCGGTGTTTTATTCCCTGTTTGTCAAAACGGAAAAATTCTGCGCAACGAAGAAATGCATCTCCTGCGGGAAATGCGTCAAAGTTTGTCCGCTCCATGATATACAGCTCATCGACGGCAAACCGGTATGGGGCAAAAATTGTACCCACTGCATGGCCTGCATCAATTACTGTCCGACCGCCGCTATTGAGTACGGAAAGCAAACAAAGGACAGACCGAGGTATCATTTAGACGAAAAATAACGATATATTCATTTTGCGCATCGTATAGGTTAAAAGCGTCCGGAAAACAATGCCGCCGGGTTTCTTTGCGGTTGATGTTGTACTCCTGACAGTCGAGCTCAACGATGATGTTGGCGTCATGTTCGGAAACTTCGACCTCGACGGTTTCAGTTGCCAATTCATACTTGATTTTCATGGTGTGTCCTTTCCGCTTGAGGCGGCACCGAGCAGTCGGGACACAAAAAGAGCCGGAGGTCACGATGGACATACCGGCTACCGGTTACATCGAGCCGGCATTCATCCATGGCAAAAGGATCCACCATATCGGTGTACCTCTGGTAGATAGCTTGGGTCAGCTTGAAGTATTTGAGATATTGGTCGTATTGCGGCGGCACGATGATGAGGTCAAGACAGTACTGTTTCGCCTCCCAGTTGACCATCCCGGTTTGTACACCGGCTTTCCTCTAAGACTTGGGTCGATCATTGTTTCTACCAATGCATAAAAGCAATTCAGATCACTGTGGAGAATGGCGTGATTCTGCATAATTCCGTCTCATTCAACAAAAATTCATCAAAACCTATTGACAAGGTGAAGAAAGTGAAGTATATTATATTCGTAACTTCACCAAACTTCACCTACATAATAGTCTGACGATGAAGTTTTGTCAATAGCTCAGATGAAGTTGATGAAGTTACGAGATGAAATTTATCGAAAGAAGGTATCCTATGACTTTCTCGGACAAGATCAAGGCGGCCAGAGAGCAAGCGGGTCTGACCCAACAACAGCTTGCTGATAGCACTGGCGTTTCCAAGCGGACAATTGCTTCCTATGAGTCCGGCGGCGCTATTGCTAGGGCTTCTACGATGTTGAAGCTCGCAAATGCGCTGAACGTATCCTCAAAGTATCTTTCCGACGATTCCTGCCTCGATCCAATGGCCGACATTGAGAAAGACGGCTATCTTGAAGAAGCCCGTGAACGATACGGATCTTCCGGAGCCCGTGATGTTGACCAGCTCCTCCGAGACAATGCTGCGTTGTTCGCAGGTGGTGAACTGTCCCAGAAACAGAAAGACCAGTTCTTTGAGGCGGTCATGCGGGCGTATGTTGCCTGTAAGGATGAAGCAAAGGTAAAATTCGGTCGCAAGAATAAGTAATGTCCGTTTTATGGGATAGTTTTAATTGTATAATTACAGCATGGGGTCAGTATACCCATTTTACATAAGGAGGGGTGAGCCTATGTCATACGCAGAAGTGTGCGGCGCAGTCGAAGCCCTACAAAAGAAATATTACGAAAGCAATCTGCTCCGGCTTTGCGAGGATATGAACATTCTTCTGCTCAGTCAGGCTCTCGGAAACACCCCGGATGCCATAAAAGGGTTTTACTTAGAGAGCAAGCGGATACGAACGATCACGGTCAACTGTGACTTGCCGGAAGCGGTTCAGAGAATCATTGTAGCCCATGAGCTGGGTCATGCTGTGCTGCACCGCCATTCGGGTATTCACGCATTTCACGATATCGGCCTATTCGATGAGAGTTCGCTGTTGGAGAAGGATGCCAATCTGTTTGTTGCCGAGTATTTGCTCAGAAACCAAGATGTCCTTGAAACACTCAACCGTGATACCACTTTTTCTCTGCTGCCGCAATGCTCCGCATCCCAGCGGAACTGCTTGACTTTAAATTCTGTGTACTGAAATGGAAAGGCTATAAGCTGATAGAGCGCCGATCTTGGTGCGGAGTAACTTTCTCACCAATATGGAGGTGCCGGACAATGCAGACTGCTACGACTAAACCGTCCAAGGTGCCGTAGCTGTAGATACAGATTACACGAGATACATTTTGGATAGATATTTTTTGAATGGTAGGTGATAAACGAATGGGAAGCCCTTACGAAACGGCAAAAAACATCTTGCTCTCAGAAACAAATTCAGACAGATCCGGCATGTTTACAAGCCTTGACTTATATGGCGCTTCTACTCAGGAAAACAATTCGGCAGATTGTGGCGACAACCGTTTTCATTTAGAAAATGAAAGCGGCACAGGAGACATTACGCTGTATCGGGCTTTTCCCGGCATTGAGCTTGTTTACAACGATATGCACATGGCATACTGCAACAAACATCAACAGCCGGCTCCTCATGTCATGGAGATCAACTACTGCAAAGAGGGACGGTGCGAGTGCTTATTCAGCAAAAATCAATACTGTTATATGTCTGCAGGTGATCTTTCTTTCTGCTCGCTGCACGAAAGCGCCCACCAGTCTGAGTTCCCAACCTCACACTATCACGGCATTACCGTGACCATTGACTTTTCTGCGATCACAGAGGAAATGAAAATGGTGCTGAAACTGCTGGCTGTAGATCTCGACCGGGTAAAAGTACTGTCCCGCTCGGAAGAATTTACGATTATCCGAGCGGATTCTACCGTAGAGCATATCTTTTCGGAACTATATAAAATCCCTCCCACCATACGCCGAGGATATGTTCGTGTTAAGGTGCTGGAGCTGCTGTTGATTTTGACAGGGCTCGAATTGTCGGAGAGTTCTGAAAAACGTGTATCATTTCCGGCTGCACAAATCGAGACAATCAAGCAGATTCACGCATTTCTGGTAGAACATTTTTCAGAGCATTATCCCATTGACGAACTGTCGGAACGATTCGACATCTCGCCGACGGTTTTGAAAAAGTGCTTCCGCGGTGTTTACGGAGATTCCGTCTATGCCTACATGAAAAAATATCGCCTGCAGGTGGCGGAGCGATTGCTCAAAGAGAGCAGAGCGACGGTCGGTGAAATTGCCTTGCAGATCGGTTATCAGAACCCCAACAAATTCACTTCCGCATTTTGTTCAGAGTATGGTATCACGCCGACAGCATACCGAAAAAAAGTCTGAATGGATAGAAAATAATCCACTCGGTCATTGCATTCACATACAATTTCTTTTAAAATATATGGTGTAGTTAGCGAGTGCTAACTACACCACTTTCTTTTAGGAGGATGAATATTCATGAAACAGAAAAAAATCGTCAGCTTGCTGTTGGCATTGATGCTGTCGCTTTCTTTGCTGGCCGGCTGCGCAAATAATGCCGCGTCGAATACGCAGCAGCCCACAGGTTCCGGCACTTCCGAAAGCACTACCATCAACGATGAAAATGCAGCTGCTGCAAAACAGCTCCTTGTAGATTTGACCGGAACCTATCAAGAGCTATGGCCCGTGATCTTGGATGACAAGTATACGCAGACCTGGCTGGACAACTGCGCCGCTCTTGTGGGCGAGGAGAATGCCCAAGCAGCCTATGACAAGCTATCTTCCATGGTCACCGGCACGGTCTACGGTGAGGATGCTGTAAAGGCCTACGCCAATGGCGGTGGAGCTTATGACTGCTCCTTTACCGAAGGGCTGAGCAAGTTGGAGTTCGACGGTGCAAACGCCACTATCAAGGGCTATGATGCCGACGGCAAGAAGCTGTTCTCCCACACCTATCACTATGTAGGCATGGAAGAAGTCCGTGGCCTGTACGAGTACGAAAGTGATGATGCCAATTCCGGTGAGTTTACTTACTTCTGCATGGCACCCGATACCAACACCACAACTTATCACATTGAGTTCCGCTACGGCAGTGATTTGGACGCACTGGGCAAATACGATGCAGGCAACTATGCCTACTGGCTGGCATCCGGCATTTCCACGGATTATGATCAGGCGATGATCGAGAATTGCATCAAGC
>CAVJJQ010000142.1:0-5938 GCA_963649755.1 bacterium
CGATATGCAATGAGCTTGAATGCATATCAGAAATATATTTCCACCACGATTGCGACCAATGTCTCGGATAAAACGGTTGCCGTAATATATGAAAATTCGGATTTGCTGCAGGGTGTCAATATTTCGGAAGATACCATAAGGGTTTATCCAAACGGCGTTTACACTTCTCAGATTGTCGGATATACGGGAAAAATTTCCTCGGACGAGTTATCGGAATATTCAGAGGTTGACAGCTCTTATTCCTTAAACGACATTGTCGGAAAGACAGGAATTGAGCAAAGCATGGAGTCCACCCTTAAGGGTACAAAAGGGTCGGAGACAATTTACGTAAACACAACCGGTAAGGTGATTTCAACCGAAAGCTATGTTGATTCCGTTGCGGGCAGCAATGTTTATCTTTCGATTGACGCTAAGCTTCAGGAAGCTATTTACAATATTTTGGAACAGAAACTTGCCGGAATACTTCTGAAAAAGATAGTAAATCAAAAAGAGTATATAGCTGCAGATGACGCATCTTCCTCGGATATCGTAATTCCGATTTACGATGTGTATTATTCAATGTTCAATAACTCGATTATCGATCTTGATCACCTTTCGGACCCAAATGCATCAGAAGCGGAAAAAACGATTTACGAAGCCTATCTTGCAAAGAAGTCCACCGTACTTGAAAGTCTTGAGGAGGAGCTTACTGCCAGGAACACTCCGTACAAGAAGTTAACGACCGAGTATAAGAATTACGAAAATCATATCGAAGACATTTTAATAGACAAGGGAATCCTTATGTCCGACAAGATTTCGTATTCGGATGAGATTTATAACGATTGGGCAGTGGAAGAGGTAATAAGCTTATCCGAGTATATTAAATACGCCATTTCGCAAAGCTGGATTGACAACGACAAATTGGATTTAAACGATTCCTATTCCGAATCGGATGAAATCTACGGAGCCATTGTTGAAATTATCATAAACGAGCTTTCGGAGGATGAAACCTTCGATAAGCTATTATATCGATATATCATAAAGGACGACAACATTAATCCCAAGACAATATGTCAATGTCTCCTTGATCAGGGTGTTATTACTTTAGGAACCGATGAACAGGCTCTTTGGGACGCAGGGAAGATAACCGCATATACTTTCTTTATCACCAGAATAGAGAACCTTGAGATAACTCCCGCAATGCTTGCTCTTGAACCTTATTCGGCTTCGATGGTTGTGACGGATGTAAATAACGGTAAGGTTTTGGCCCTCGTTTCCTATCCTTCATATGACAATAATTATCTTGCAAACGGAGCCGATTCCGAATATCTGGCAAAGATTAATTCGGATTTATCAAGACCGCTTGTGAATTACGCAACCCAGCAGCGTACAGCTCCCGGTTCCACTTACAAGATGGTAAGTGCAACAGCCGGACTGATGGAAGGAGTCATTACCACCAATACGCTGATTACCTGTACCGGTTCCTTTGAAGTTACAACCGATACACATAAATGTTGGATATACCCCGGAAGGCACAACGCGCTTAACGTGACGGGTGCGATTCAGAAGTCATGTAACAGTTTCTTTTACAATGTCGGATACAGACTGAGTCTAAACGAAAAGGGAAACTACGATTCAAACCTCGGTGTCGAAAAATTAAACTATTATGCCGATTTATACGGACTCAGTGAAAAATCGGGCGTTGAGATATCCGAGTACAGTCCGATACTTACAAACGCTTATTCCGTTCCTTCCGCAATCGGACAAGGTACCAACAGTTTCACAACCGTAGGCCTTGCAAGATATGTTACCGCCGTTGCAAACAGTGGAACCGTTTACAATCTTACTCTCCTTGACAAGATTACCGACAGCGAAGGAAATGTTACCGAGGAAAAGGAAGCAACCATTCGAAACACCATTGAAATGGATTCTTCTTACTGGGATGCAATTCATGAAGGCATGAGAAGAGTAGTTACCGACATGTCGTATTTCAGTGATTTCCCGATTGAGGTTGCCGGAAAAACCGGTACGGCCCAGCAGTCAAAGACGAATGCCGACCATGGTCTGTTCGTATGTTACGCACCATACGATTCACCGGAGATTGCCATTGCGACCAGAATAGCAAACGGTTATTCTTCGTCCTATGTTGCCGATACCACCAAGGACGTTTTAAAATATTATTACGGAATCGAAGATGTTGTTACCGGAAACGCATCCGAAATCAGTGCTTCCGGAAGAACAGGAGATTAATAAATGAACAATTTAGTTTATATCAAGAGTTTTTCAAACGGTTTAAAAATTATATTGGACGACAAATGCGAATTCAAGGAACTTCTTGAGGATTGCAAGGAAAAATTTTCCGAATCAAAGAAGTTCTTTAAAGGAAGTCATCTTGCGGTTTCTTTTGAAGGACGCTCTCTTTCCGAGAGTGAAGAAAGCATGCTTGTCAATACGATAGAAGTTTTCGGTGAATTCACCATTCTTTATATCGTCGGAAACAATGAAAAAGAAGAACAATTCTTCTTAAAAGCAGTAAACAGCACAGGTAAAAGCACAGATAAAATTTCCGATTTGGGAAAGATTTACTATGGAAACCTTAAAAAAGGTGAAACCTTGGAGACTCCGTCAAGTATCGTCATCCTCGGTGACGTGGAGCCCGGTGCGGTACTTAAATCAAACGGAAACATCGTCATTTTGGGAGGACTTTACGGTTTTGCTTACTGCATTAATCCAAAAGATTATAAGAAGTGCTTTATCACGGCAAACGATATGAGTGCCGAAGGTATTTACATGGGAGATATTAAATTTATTTCCAAAGAGAAGCCGAAGTGGGTTGTACGTCCCAAGATGACCTCAAAAATCGCTTATTTTAAAGACGGAAATGTCTGTGTTGAACCGATTGGCAAAAATGTAATCGAAAAGCTTCTACGGCTTATAAGTTCGGAAGAAAATGTTTAAAAATTTAAAGCTAAAAGACTATGATTTTAAGTTAATAATATTTGTGGTCACGCTCAATATTATAGGCATATTGGCTGTCAGCAGCGCAAATTCAAGCTATACTCAGAAAATGTTGCTTGGTTCCGTGCTCGGTTTTTTCTTAATGACAGTAATCAGTTTATTTGACTACAAGATCATTTTAAAGTTTTACTGGGTGTGGTATCTGTTTGCAATCGGGATGCTTGTACTGGTTCTTTTGGCCGGTGAATCCGGAGGCGGTGCCACCAGGTGGTTTGAAATCGCGGGAATACGTTTTCAGCCGTCCGAGATGGTTAAAATAATATTGATTATTTTTTTCGCACAGTTTATCATGAAATACAAGGAAAGAATCAACAGTATTGTATTTTTGATAAGCTTTCTGTTGCTTGCGGGAGTACCGATATTTCTGATAGTAAGCCAACCTGACCTTTCAAATACCATCGTTATAACCGTTATAATTTTAATGATTTTATTTGTCGGTGGGATCAGTTGGAAGTATGTAGCCGCAGCCTTTGTGGTATTTGTTCCTTCTGTTATTGTTTTCTTAAGTATTGTACTTAAAGAAGGACAGACACTTATAGACAATTACCAGAGAAAGCGTATTTTGTCCTTTATCTATCCCGAAAAATACGTTGACGACGCTTATCAGCAGACCAATTCGATTATAGCAATAGGCTCCGGTCAGCTACTCGGAAAGGGACTTAACAACAACGAAATCAGTTCCCTTAAAAACGGAAGTTACATCATTCAGCCCGAGACGGATTTTATTTTTGCGGTAATCGGAGAGGAATTGGGATTCTTGGGAACGACTCTTGTGATATTGTTGTTTTTCCTGGTCGTGATTGAATGCCTGATGATTGCGAGGAAGACTACCGACACTGCCGGCAGACTCATTGCCGTCGGAATGGCTACCCTGATAGGAATTCAGTCGTTTTTCAATATCGGTGTTGCAACATTTATCCTGCCGAACACCGGACTTACACTTCCTTTTGTAAGCTACGGACTTACCTCAATAGTGAGTCTGTATATCGGAATGGGCTTTGTGTTAAATGTAGGCTTAAGAAGCCGTGTTTTAAAGGATAAGGATAATATTTCATTTTTCTGATTGGGAGGGTTAAAATGAATATTGCTTTAATAGCGCATGATGCGAAAAAGAAACTCATGCAGAATTTTTGCATTGCTTATAGAGGAATCTTAAGTAAAAATGAGCTTTATGCAACGGGTACGACGGGGCGTCTCATTGAAGAGGTTACGAACCTTAACGTGCATAAATATTTGGCAGGGCACCTTGGAGGTGAACAGCAGATTGGTGCACAGATCGAACACAATCAAATCGACCTTGTAATTTTCTTAAGAGATCCCCTCACGCAAAAGCTTCACGAACCCGATGTAAACAATGTCATGAGATTATGTGACATGCATAACATTCCTCTTGCGACTAATCTGGCAAGTGCCGAGCTTTTGATTAAATCACTTGACCGTGGAGATCTTGAATGGCGTGAAATGTACAAATAAAAAATTTTTATGTGCTTTATTGATTCCCTTTATTCTTTTGCTTGCCGCCTGCGGCAGTAAGGAAGAGATTAAGATGCCGTATTCGCTCTATGAATCAAGCGAAGATGAGTCGGTAAGTTTTTCGAAAACGGATGTCTTTGCGGAAGGCTTTTCATATGATCTTGCAACTTTCAAGGATGATTATACCGATGATTTCAATCTTGAAAATGCAGGGGCCGGCGTCTTAATTGACATTAATAACAAAAAGGTTCTTTTTGCCCGGAATGCATTTAAAAAAATGTATCCTGCAAGCATTACAAAGGTAATGACAGCTCTTGTGGCATTGAAGAACTGTTCTCTTGACGAAAACATTACAGTGACGAGTGAAGCCTTAAATATTTCGGATTCATCGGCAGTAAAGCTTAACATTAAAGAAGGCGATACAATGACCTTGGATCAGGCTTTGCATCTTTGCCTCATCAATTCATACAATGATGTAGCAGTTGCAATCGCCTGCCACGTAAGCGGGTCGGAAGAAGCCTTTGTAGAGCTTATGAACAGTGAAGTTAAAGAGTTGGGAGCAACGGATACTCATTTTTCCGATTCCTGCGGGTTGGGTGATGAAAATCATTACACAAGTGCGTATGACCTTTACATGATTTTCAATGAAGCAATGAAATATCCCGAGTTTTTGGAAATTATAGGTACTACGGATTACCAGACCACCTACTATGACAAAAACGGAAATTCCGTCTTGGGAACGGCAAAGACCACAAACAAATATTTAAATAATAACTTTGAAATGCCGAGTAATGCCACTGTGGTCGGCGGTAAAACAGGCACTACGGATGAGGCCGGATATTGTCTTTGCATCCTTGCCCGTGACAAGTATTCAAATCCGTATATTGCGATTATTTTAGGTGCGGATTCAAGCGACAATCTTTATACTCAGATGTCCGAAATGCTTGAAGCCATTACCAAATAAATGTTGTTTTTTACACATATATAAACTATAATATCTTCAAGCGTTACCGCTAAAAAAGTAAACGGAGGGTTTGCAATGGTACAGTTAATTGTCGGCGAAAAAGGCAAAGGCAAGACCAAGCATCTTTTAGACAAAGTTAATACCGAGATCAAATCAATTTCAGGAAACATCGTATATCTTGACAAGAGTTCGCAGCACATGTATGAGCTCAACAATAAGGTCAGATTGATAAATGTTTCCGATTATTTTATCGATAATTTAAGTGAGTTCTTAGGCTTTGTATCAGGTATCATTTCACAGGACCATGACCTTCAGCAGATGTATTTTGATTCTTTCCTGGCAATTTCGAAATGTGATCTTTCGGAACTTGATTCCTCAATAAAGAAACTTGATAAGATAAGTGAAAAGTACGGAACAGATTTTGTTCTTTCCGTTTCTGCAAACGAAAGCGCACTTTCCGATTTTGCAAAGACAAAGATTTTAATCTCGCTTTAAAATTTAAAC
>CAVJJQ010000143.1:0-5892 GCA_963649755.1 bacterium
AAGCTGTCACCGAAGGTGACTGAGAGGGACTTGGCTCTCCCACGCGGAGCAATTTTTTGCGGTTTTTTGTAAAGTGAAATAGTAACTTCCCGAATAAAAGACTTAATTCTGTATGCAAAAGCCACCCGATTTCTTTTGAAAACCAAGCGGCTGTGTATAGAAATATTTACATTAAAGCTTGAAATCAAATCATCCACACAGGAATAATATATGTGCTGCTGTCTATTGCGCTGAAGGCCTCTCTGAGGCAGATAATCGCACCGGTGCCTCTCGGCACGGAGGCCTTGTCAAGCAGCTTAAACGCACCCGTAATTTGTGTCGGAGGATTTATGCTCTTCTTGATTTCGATGGGATGCAGCTGTCCGTCGCTCTCCATAATCAGGTCTATCTCATTGCTGTTCTTGTCCCGATAATAGTGGAGCAGGCAATCCTTAGCGCTGTTTGTGTAGGTTTTCATGATCTCCGACACAACATAGTTTTCCAAAATTGCTCCGTTTATCGCTCCGTTCATCAGAATTTCGGGGCTTGAATATTTTGTGAGGTAGCAGACAAGACCTGTATCAAAGAAATACATTTTCGGCGTTTTGATTGTCCGCTTCAGAAGATTGTTGGAGTAGGGATGAAGGAAGAATACGACACCGGATTTTTCGAGCTCTTTCATCCAGCGCTTAGCCGTATCATCGCTCACGCCCACATCGCCGGCAATATCGTGAAGATTGAGCATTTGTCCGCTTCTGCATGCGGTGGCACGAATGAAGTCGGCAAACATCACCTTGTCCACACCGGGAATATCGGTAGACACATCACGGTCGATATATGTCTGAATATAGCTGCTGTAAAAAACATCGCGGTCTTTATATTTTCCGCTTCTATGGCCGGGAAGCGCACCGTCCCATATCCTTTGGTATATCTCATTCGGTGTAGCAGGAGAAAGCAAAGTCTTACGAGCGTTCAAGCTTTCAAGCTCAAGCGAAAACGGAGGAACATCTTTAGCTCCGCATAGCTCGGCCTGAGACAGCGCGGACATGTGCAAAATTGCGGTTCTTCCTGCCAAGGATTCCTGTGCAAGCTCCATCAAACGGTAGGCTTGAGAGCCCGTCAGCCAATAGGAGCCGGGTGCGGCACCGTTATCTACGGCAATTTTGATATACGAAAACAGCTCGGGCGCATACTGAACCTCATCGATAAGAACAGGTGCCGGATGCATCTTCAAAAACATTGCGGGATCTGTTTTGGCAAGCCTGCGCTCCTCTAAATCATCCAGCGAAACCTCATCTCTTGCCGTTCTCTCCATCAGATGGTGCAGCATAGTCGATTTTCCGACCTGACGAGGTCCTGTCAGAAGCACGCAGGCGTACTCCTCGCTTATATCAATAAACTTTTTTTCAAGCTGTCTTTCAATATACATTGCCCTGCCTCCTTAGGCCAAAATACGATGTACCTTTATTTTAGCCTAAGAGCAGAGATAAATCAATAATTTTAAGGCTAAAATACGATGCATATATATTTGGTCCCAGTCAATAAACATATTCATTCCTCCTTCTTAGTTTTTCTAATGTTAATCACTGCTTTTTGCAAACAAAAACAGCCTTACGATTGGTTTCGTAAGACTGTCTCAGAAGTTTTCTGTTGATTTGTTAATGCTTAATATTTGAAAATAACGGTTTTGCACGCCTCACAAATAGAAGCCGCTACCCGTGTTCTGTGACTTGGCTTGAGCTCAGTGATTTTCACAAAGCCATCTGCATTTTTCGCATTTTCAAATACTCCCGGTACTTCATTTGCAAAACTAAACGCTCCGTCTTTACTGCAAAACAAAAAACCGTTACGCATTTCTTTGCCACATTCAGGACATTTCATCGTATGCACCTCCGTTTCATTCATCGGTCATTTGCCGACTTAAATTTAATGCTTCCTGCATCCGCTGTTCAAAGATCTCGGCTTTAACAAGGGCAATGCCTTCGGAATCGTCTCCGAGAACAACTAATCTGTCGCCTTCGCTAAGATCAAATGTGTCCCTTGCGGCTTTCGGTATTACAATCTGGCCTTTGCCGCCGATTGTGACCGTACCCCAAAGATGCTTACCCACAGGAGCAGGAGCAAGCTTTGAATTGCCGATTTTATCATTCTGATGAACAAGCGAATCTAACGTAACACCATAGAATTTTGCCAATTTGTCGCATTTGTCTATGTCAGGATAAGTTTCTCCTTGCTCCCATTTTGAATAGGACTGTCTGGAAATACCTATAACTTCAGCGACCTGTTCTTGCGACAATCCTTTGATATTACGAAGGAATATCAGGTTATCCGCTAACACATGTTACACCTCCTCGTTTGATAATATTATATGTCCGAGAAGGCACACTTTCCACCATACAAACTTGTCATAAAAGTATTTTTGATGTTAATTTTTCCTGCGTTGCCGGAATTTCTTTCTGCCCACAACAATTACTCAGCAGTTATTCCGGAAATACTCATAAGTTGATAACATACCGAACGGCGGCACCGTATTTCAGATGCCGCCGTCCGCCGTGCCTTTATTTATTTTTTTCATAGACACTCCTTTGAAGCCGATTGTTGATACGCCGGAAAATAAAAAAGCGTTCCGTTTACGGAACGCCACCGTCCTTTGCGGTCAGGTGGACCGTTGGGTTATCCTCAATCACATGGCTCTCTTTTTCCGCCCGAAAAATAGACTTGTAGAGAACAACCACTGATTTGTAGACAGATTCCGATTTCTTTGATACCGAAACAAGTGCTATCTGAATATCATCCAATGTCACATCGGCAATATGCCTATCGCCGAGTTCTGCAATAATGTGCCGTCTGACCTTGGATGTATAATCAATCGGGGTGGTGGCTCTGACATGAGCAGACTGCAGTAACAGCCACTTTTCGCAATACTCTGCAACCGTAGGAGATTTCCGACGAAACGAAGCATTGTCACCGGATTACTGTCACGGCACATCACAGCCGTATGATCCGAAGTCAGTCGCTCCACACGCTCTTTTGCATGCTTGATTGCTTCGCCCTGATGGGGAAGCAATTCATCAAAAACATCAACGCTCTTTTCGTAGTTCTCCAGATAACCTTTGCCTTTCAAAACATTGATGACCGCATCGCAGTCCTTTAGATAACCATTCCGCTTCTCAAAATGAAGCAAATACCAATACTCAAAAGCGGGATTTGAGTAGGCAATCTGGTATCCATGTTTTTCTGCATACTCCGCAGCGTTATGGAGTTCCCGGTCCTTATTGTCATCGCAGTCAAACACACACCATAACTGATCTCCATCCTTGGGATAATAGTCAGCCTGAGAAATCAAGGATTTTGCGTGCTTTACCAGATGTTCGGCAGCTTCATGCTTTGATGAAATCGGTATGATGTCCACAAGACAATTCCGGGAGCGAAAATGCTTGAAATATAGTGTTTCCGTTTCCTTGCCTTCACAGATAATGTAGATAATCAGTCTACGCTTACGCCGCATGACTTTGTTTGGATCATACTCTTTTTTCATCTTTGCCATTGACCATCACCTCCAATAAAGGGAATCGCACCGAAACGTCCCTGGAGATACCCCTTGCGCACGTTTTCACCCTTTCTCGGAGAGAAGGATGAAAGCGAATACAATTCAGTTGCACAGGACTTATCGTCCTTTTCTGCAAACCAAATTTGATCTCTGCGGAAGAAGCTGAGGTCAAGAAGCATCGCATCGTGGGTCGTAAACAGAAGCTGTGCACCCTTTGTGTTAATACGCTTATCCTGAACCATTTCAATCAATCTTTTGGTTAAGAGAGGATGAAGGCTATCTTCAATTTCATCGACTACCAAAAGGGCACCGTTCTCAAGCGCCTGCAACCAGCCGCCGATACAGGCAAAGAAATGCTGTGTGCCTGCTGATTCCTGCTCCATTTGAAGCTGAAAATATTCAACGTTTCCATCCTCATGGATAAGGCGATGCGTTGTTGTGATAATCGGAGCCTTCTTCAAGAGGTTCTTGACAGCAATATCGGCAATTCCAAGGTCTGCAAGCATCAATTCTTTTAGAATGCGAGCCTTCTTATCATCGCTGATTACAATCTGTGCAACCGTTTCCGATGTTGCGGGTTCTTCTTCCATCAGAAAGGTCAGCTTTTCGAGGAACCACTTATAAGCATTCTCTGTCTGCGGAAGGTTCCAATCATTTGAAGAAACCAAATAGAGTTTATTGTCCGGCGTCCGGTTGCTTAGCGTAACTTGTTCATTCACGTTCTCGCGGAACTCGTACTGGCCATTATCTCTGGAGAAAACCAGTGCTTCTCGTCCATTTGGCCAATGATAAAGATATTCCGTGTAAATCTTTTTTTCATCAAAGGAAAAACCGTAGGCATAGCGAACTTCCTGATAGATAAACACAATTTCAAAGGAAGTAGGTTCTGTATTTCCGCCAAAAGGCTCCCAAGGCAGTTTTTGACCTTTCAATGCCTTTGCCGCTTCTCCAACAACCATATCTTTCATTGTTCTCATTGCATGCAGGACATTACTCTTGCCTGCAGCATTCGCGCCATAAATCGCAATCGCAGGCAGTAACGTCTTTTTTTCGTCAGGGTGAAGCAAATATTCATCCAAAGACTTGTCTTTGGATGCTGCAAAACTGACCACTGCGCTATTCTTGATCGATCTGTGATTTTCAATCGTAAACTGTATAAGCATAAACAACTACCTCCTTGCTTACAGTATTCTCACTATTCAGCTTTATTTTGGCGGTTAAAATCAGCACAATCAAGTTTTATTGTTTATTTTTGCGTTGTTTCTGCAAAATTCGCCATCAAAATGTTGAACGTAAACTTTTGAGTTGTTGCCTCGATATGACGAAAGCCGATTGGCTCTCAAAAAGGACCAATCGGCTATACGGATACAATGCAGCGACTTTTGAATATAATAAGTTAGTTTATGATAAGTTTGTTTATACTGGCACTATGCTGCCCTGTATGTGCTGACTTGAACTGACGATTATTCTCTACAAGCTCATCGAAGGTGACGGGACGGTAGCTGTTCAAATCCACACCGGCATTTAATACATGTTCGCGGCATTGGAGCAGCGGCCAGAAATCTGCCGAAGTATCTGTAGTAAAGGGGTAATTATACCAAACGATCCTCGTTGACTAAAAGTATCTCTGAGTTTTCTTTTGCAATATCCAGCATACGCTGCGTAAAACCGATTTTACTGAATACGCCATAGATAACCTCATAGCCTGGAAAAGCCTTGTGAATTTCTGTGGCATTATCAACTTTTTCTTTTAATGCAAAGTACACCGGTGCATCTACCGGTTTCGCATGGTACTTGCACTCTCCGGCAAATACCCGCTTGTTCTGATGGTCTACGGACATTACATCAATTTCCGTATCGCCATCAAAATCATTCAGCCAATACGAGCCAATACGGGATGGCACAAAGGAAATCGCGCCGTTTCTGCACAGCTGTGCAAAAATGGTCTTGCAGATGTCCTCGTAAGCAAATGCAACGAATTTCTCACGGAAGTCCTTGTGCATTTCATCCAGCACGATCTGCATATTGTCCAATTCCAGCTCACCTTTATAGGGATAGATATAGCGGAACCAGAAGCGAATGAAATTGTCTGCAATGAAATATAATCCCTTGCGTGATTTTTCTGGATTCTTCTCTGTGATCGGCGTCCGCTTCTCTATAAAGCCCAAATCTGAAAGCGTAGACAGATAGGGCGTCAAAGAGGAAGTTTCCTGTCCAAGTACGCCAGCAATCTTGCCCAGTTTATGATTACCGTCTGCAATCGCCTTAATGATTGAAAAGTAGTTCACCGCTGTTACAGACTCGCTTTTCAGCAGAAAATTAGGTTCCTCATATAAGAAGCCGCTTTTGGACAAAACAGTATC
>CAVJJQ010000144.1:0-5888 GCA_963649755.1 bacterium
GCGGAGGAAGAAACCCTGAGGAAATTTTCATGAAGATGTGGATGTTGATTCACGGAGCCGCATGTATGAGCGTTACGGGGGATTACGATTTGACTCTGGAAGAAACCAAGCATCAGCTTGAGGATGCCTACAGGGCATTTGTAAGGTAAATTTTAACGAACATCGGAGCAGTTAATGGACAATTCCTTTGATATTCTTTCCAAGATAAATGAAAATTTTTCACATCTTTCAAAAGGGCAGAAGCGACTTGCATCATTCGTAATAGATCATTATGAATCGTGTGTCTTCATGACGGCATCAAAGCTTGCCGAAGCAGTCGGAGTCAGTGAATCGACGGTTGTGAGGTTTGCGGCAAATGTCGGATATTCCGGTTTTCCCGATTTCATGAAGGCTTTGGAAAGCTACTATAAAGCACGTGTAAGCTCGGTTTCCATGATTGATGCAAAGTACGGACATTCTTCACAGTCGGATGTCCTTAATACAGTGCTTCGTTCTGATATGGAAAAGCTTCAGGATACCTTATCAAATCTTGATGCCGAAGCCTTTGAACTTGCAGTTAATATCATCCTTGAAGCAAAGAAGATTTACGTGGTGGGGCTTCGTTCCTGCGAACCCTTGGCGGAATTCCTGCATTTTTATTTATCCATGATTCGCACCGACGTGGTTCTTTTAAAAACTACCAGCACGAGTGAGCTCTTTGAACAGATGCTTCATATTGACGACAAGGACTGCATCATCGGAATCAGCTTTCCGAGATATTCGATGCGTACACTTAAAGCCCTTGAATTTGCTAACGACAGAAATGCCAAGGTTATAACACTCACGGATTCCGTTCATTCTCCTTTGAATCTGTATTCTTCGTGCAATCTTTTGGCGCGTAGTGACATGGTTTCGATAGTAGATTCCCTTGTGGCTCCGCTCAGCGTTATAAATGCACTGGTGGTTGCGCTTTGCTTAAAGAGACCGAACGAAGTCAGGGACAATCTTGAAAACCTTGAAAAAGCCTGGAACAATTATCAGGTATATTTAAACGATGAAATTAACTTCATCAACGATCAGCCGATTTTAAATTATCCGCTTAAAAAAGAGGATGCAGATGATTAGAGATGTCATAGTGATAGGAGGCGGTGCCGCAGGGCTTATGGCCTGCGTGAGTGCTTCCGAACATTATTCCGATATAGTATTGTTTGAAAAGAACGAAAAGCTCGGAAAGAAGATTTATATCACGGGGAAGGGTCGCTGCAATGTTACCAATTACGCTCCCAACGATGTGATATTTAAGAACATAAACCGCAATTCAAAGTTTATGTACAGTGCTTTGAACGATTTTAACAATACCGATGTTTTTTCTTTTTTCAATAATAACGGGTGTCCTCTTAAAATCGAAAGAGGTGAACGTGTCTTTCCGGTATCGGACCATGCGTCGGACGTGATAAGAGCTTTGTCCGATTACATTAAAAAGAAAAAGGTTGAGGTGAGACTTAATACGGAAGTTAAGTCCCTTATTATCGAAGATGATTGCTGCACGGGTGTTATTTTAAAAAACGGTGAGCATGTATACGGGAAAAAGGTTATTGTCTGCACAGGCGGTCTTTCTTATCCGTCAACGGGTTCAACCGGCGACGGATATAGTTTTGCTCGTAGCGCCGGATTAGTCGTTACCGAACTTTCACCTTCCCTGGTACCGATTGAAGTTAAAGAAACTTTCATAAAAGAGCTTCAGGGTCTGTCGCTTAAGAACGTACGTCTCACTCTTTTTAAAGGGAAAAAGAAACTTTTTTCCGATATCGGTGAAATGCTTTTTGCTCATTTCGGAATAACCGGTCCGCTTTCTTTATCCGCAAGTGCTTTTGTCGATTCTTCGGCGCTTGAAGACTTGAATATCGAGATTGACTTAAAACCGGGACTTGATGAGGAAACGCTTGATAAGCGCTTATTAAAGGATTTTGAGGAGAGTAAAAACAAAAACTTCAAGAATTCCCTTGATAAGCTTCTTCCGAAATCTTTGATTCCGGTAATCGTTGAAGTTTCAAAAATCAATCCCGAAAAACAGGTAAATGAAATCACCAAGGAAGAGCGACTGAATCTTTTGAGGGTTTTAAAGCATTTTTCTTTATCCCCGGTAGGCTTAAGACCTTTTGCGGAAGCGATTGTCACAAAGGGCGGAGTCAGCGTTAAAGAAATCAATCCTTCGACTATGGAATCGAAAAAAGTTAAGAATCTTTATTTTGCCGGAGAAGTTCTTGATGTGGATGCAATGACCGGAGGGTTTAATTTACAGATTGCCTGGTCCACGGGACATTTGGCCGGGCAAGGAAACGAGAGGTAATATGAGTTATCAGATAGCAATTGACGGACCTGCCGGTGCGGGAAAAAGCACCATCGCGAAAATGGTAGCCGCCAAACTTAAATTTATATATGTTGATACGGGCGCAATGTACAGAGCTTTGGCGCTTTTCTGCCTTAATGAAAATATTGATGTTAAAGACGAAGATAAGGTTACAGACCTTTGCAAAAAAGCAGATATAAAGCTTTCCTATGAGGATAACGAACAGGTAATCTTGCTTAACGGGACTAATGTCAATAAAGAAATCCGTACTCCCAAGGTAGGGGATACTGCTTCCGTGATTTCCGCTTACAAAGAGGTTAGAAAGAAGCTTGTTTCGCTTCAGCAGGAAATTGCCGAAAATTCAAACGTCATCATGGACGGACGCGATATTGCTTCAAAAGTCCTCCCGAATGCAAATCTGAAAGTTTATCTGGATGCGGATGTGCATGTCAGGGCAGTGAGAAGAGTTTTGGAGCTTAAAGAAAAAGGAATGGATGAGTCCTTGGAAGAAATCGAAGCTCAGATGAGAGACAGAGATTACAGGGATATGCACAGAGAAAATTCTCCCCTGGTTTGCGTTGAAGATGCCAAAAAGATAGATTCTTCAAACATGACTCAGGAAGAAGTAACGGATGAAATCATTAAACTTTTTAAAGAGGCTGTAAATGAGTGAGGTAGTTCTTTGCGAACACGCGGGCTTTTGCTTCGGAGCCAATCGCGGTGTCGACGAAATAGAGAAGTCATTGAAGGAATCGGATAAACCCATCTATACTTACGGACCTATTTTAAACAATGCGACTCTTGTGGAAAATTATGAAAAAAGAGGCGTGAAGGTTATTTCGGATATATCCGATCTTAAAGGCTGCGTCCCCGGAAAGATTATCATAAGATGTCACGGAGTTCCGCGTACTACGTACGAAGCCTTGCTCTCAACCGGCTTTGAAGTCTATGATGCCACCTGCCCTTTTGTTAAAAGAATTCACAGAATCGTTGAAAAGCAAAGCAACTTAGGAGACAAGATTGTAGTGGTCGGTAACCCCAAGCACCCTGAAGTCATCGGAATTGTGGGTTGGTCCTCAAGCGGAGCAACAGTCATCGAGACCAAGGACGATATTTCGAAAATCTCCAAGAATAGTAATGAAAATATATGCGTTGTTGCGCAAACAACCTTTAATCGTATTAAATTTGAAGAATTAGTTGAAATCATAAAGAAAAACAGTTACAATGTTAACGTTATGAATACAATTTGCGACGCTACTAGCGTCAGGCAATCCGAGGCCTTTGATTTATCAAAGAAGGCTGAAGTAATGATAGTCATTGGGGATAAGCAAAGTTCCAACAGCCGTAAGTTGTTTGAAATATGCGAGGCAAATTGTAAAAACACATACTTTATACAAAGCCTTTCGGATATTAAGGGGAAACTTCCCAAGGTATCGGGCCTTGTAGGTATTACAGCCGGGGCTTCTACCCCGAAATATATTATTGAGGAGGTTCAAAACTATGTCAGAAATGACTTTTGAACAGATGCTCGATGCATCATTTAAAACAATACATACGGGAGAGGTTGTAGAAGGTACTGTAATCGATGTAAAGCCTAACGAGATTATTCTTAACATCGGCTATAAGGCTGATGGTGTACTTACAAAGAACGAATATTCAAACGACCCTAACGTAGATTTGTTAACAGCCGTTAAGGTTGGCGATACCCTTGAGACAAAGGTTGTCAAGGTAAATGACGGTGACGGACAGGTTCTTTTATCCTATAAGAGACTTGCTCTTGACAGAGGCTCAAAGAAGCTTGAGGAAGCGTTTGAGACACAGGAAATCTTAAAGGCAAAGGTTTCACAGGCACTCGAAGGAGGTATTTGCGTTGTACTTGATGAAGTAAGAATCTTCATTCCCGCAAGCCTTGTTTCGGATACCTATGAAAAGGATCTTACAAAGTATACAGGACAGGAAATCGAATTTGTAATCCGCGAATACAATCCCAAACGTCGTCGTATCATCGGCGACAGAAAGGCAGTTCTTCTTTCAAGAAAGCAGGTTGCTCTTGAGAAACTTCTTTCTACCATCAAGGAAGGCGATGTTGTTGACGGCGTAGTAAAGAATGTTACCGACTTCGGTCTCTTCGTTGATTTGGGCGGAGTTGACGGTCTTCTTCATGTATCCGAGATGGGATGGGGAAGAGTTGAAAATCCCAAGAAGAACTACAAGCCCGGCGATAAGATTAAGGTATTGGTAAAGGAAATCTCCGAAAAGAAGATTGCGCTCAGCCTTAAATTTGACGATACCAATCCCTGGATCGGTGCCGAGAATAAGTATGCCGTTGGAAACGTTGTTACCGGTAAGGTAATCAGAATGGCAGACTTCGGTGCTTTCGTAGAGTTAGAGCCCGGAATAGATGCTCTTATGCATGTATCACAGATTTCCAAGAATCACATCGAGAAGCCTTCGGATGTATTAAAGGTAGGAGATGAAGTAACCGCTAAAGTTATTGATTTCAATCCCGATGACAAGAAAATCGGAATTTCAATCAGAGCTATGCAGGCTCCCGAAGAAGCTGCTCACGAAGCAGAGGATGCCGATGTAGTAAGCGTTGATATTGATGCTGCTATTAAGGATTCCGAAAACGCCGATTAATTGAGTGTTTATCCATTGAAGATACTATGAAAGGGTAGTCTTAAGACTACCCTTTTGTTTACTTTGGAGGTATTTATGGCATATGATTATGAGTATTTTATTAAGGCAATTTACAGTCTGACGACCATCGATCTTGGCTCATATAAAGAAAAGCAAATGAAGCGAAGAATCGATACTCTTATCGAAAAGCACAAAATTGTCGGATATAACAATTATGTAAATCTCCTTAAGAGTGACAAAGAAGCCTACGAGGAATTCGTAAGTTACTTAACCATCAATGTTTCCGAATTTTACAGAAATCCCGATCAATGGGAACTCTTGGATAAAGAAATTATTCCTGAACTCATTTCCAGATTCGGTAAGAATCTTAAAATCTGGAGTGCAGCCTGCTCTACCGGAGATGAGCCGTATTCCCTTGTAATGGCTCTTTCAAAGCATATTCCGCTTAATCAGATTAAAATCTATGCTACAGATTTGGATGTTCAGATTTTGGAGAAAGCAAAACTCGGACTTTACAATGCAAAGAGCATAGCAAATGTACCTGCGGAATTTAAAAAGAAATATTTTACCGAAATCGGCGGTTCATATAAGATTTCCGATGAAATAAAATCGCGTGTCGAATTTAAGAAACACAATCTTTTGAAGGATTCTTATCCGATCAATTACAATCTGATTGTTTGCAGAAATGTTCTGATTTATTTCACGGAAGAGGCAAAGGTCGAAGTCTTCAAAAAGTTCAATGCAAGCCTTGCAAGCAAGGGCGTTCTTTTTATAGGAAGTACGGAACAGATTATCAATTACAAAGAAATCGGATATACCAGGAAAAATTCTTTTTATTACGAAAAGCCTTAATCTCACGCGCCGTGCGCGCCCTCTCCGTCCTCGCTTCGCTCGGCCACCTCTCCCAAAGGGAGAGGCA
>CAVJJQ010000145.1:0-5876 GCA_963649755.1 bacterium
AGAAAATATTCGTTGATTTTGTGATTTTTACGGTTATAATGAAGCCATAGAGGTCGACTTTTGACCTATAGTAATCAGTGGCGACTCGTTTTTTTGAGAGAAAAGCTGCTGGTTAGAAGTAATTTAATTAAAGATATTGCGGAGGGATGCTTCGCAATACCATGCAATGTGCTTTATCTTTCATTTGCACGATTGAAGGGCAAACAATTACAATCAAAAAAGTCTGGGATGGTTGGTTTATAGCTGACGCAAAATTGCATTCAAAGGACTCACTTTTGACTCGAAAATTCAAATGCGAACAAACGGCATTAAACGTGGATGGACGGAAAAAGTAAATTCCTATATACATTTCCGAGTCCCTAAAAACCGCCATAAACAAACAAATGTTTGCGTCCCGACGATGAAATCATTGGACAAATAAAGCCTTAGTTTACAAGGGTTCCGAGAATATTGAAGAAAAAAGTACAGCAAGAGTACAGCAAAATCATACTTGATGATGCTGAATAATGCTTGATAATACTAACTTCAAGATACAGCAGGTACCAAGCGGCAGAAGATAAACCGAATAATTTGTACTTATTAAGGACACTTTTCTAAGAAAAAGAATCTTAGGAGAGTGTCCTTTTTGCGTGGGTCTGATCTAAGAAGCTTCGATGCACAGCTTCAATGAGTCAAAGAATCAATGAATCAAGGAGGACAAGGATTATGGCATTTAAGAAGGTTAGAACGATGAAGGTTTATGAGCAGTCCGGGTACCACTACAAGTCGACGCCCACCATCATGCTGAAGGGCCAGTGGCTGAGGGAGCTAGGCTTTGAGTATGGCACTCAGATCTGTGTGATGTGCGAGGGCGGCAAGCTCACAATCACCAGGGCTGATGAGGCAGAGGCTGATTACACGGGGCCGGCAGAGGCTGCTGTGATGGCAGTGGCTGAGCCGAAGGCAGCTTACGGAAGGAGGGACCGCTAATGTGCAAGATTTATATGTGTGGATCATTTAAGGGCAGTGTTGGCAATGCCATTATCCTGATATCGGAATAATGGGATCATCAATAACGGTCCGAAGGGGCAGCCGGAGGTTAAGGCAAAAGCCCCCGATTTGACAGCACTCTTTGAGGAATCCAAACGCATTGTGCAGGAGGATAAGTCTTCTCGTGATGACGGCAGAAAGCAATCTGTGCTTGCCAGACTCCACGAACCGACACCGCCCAGAAATGACAAAACAGCGCCGATTAAAAGCGCGGAAAGGGATTTGATATGATGAATTTTACGAACGATGAGCTGAATCTCATGTGCATCTACAACGCCGGAGGCAATCGCGCTGATCTGGTGGAGAAGCTTACGGAAATGAAACATTATCTGGAAATGGATGAAACAGAGCTGCTGACGCTGACAGAATCGGCACTTTCTAAGCTCTCACAGATGACAGACGAGGAGTTTGACGCATTGGAGCTTTATCCGGATTTTGATACGTGATGCCTAGTTAGGATTTTTGCAGTAAACCGCAAAAATCTTTCACAGAGATTGGCCATCTAAGGAATGACCGTATAAGAAAATACACAGTCTGAATTATTACGGGAAATTGCAATAAGATACGGTTTTCCGTAATAAAGAGCCGATGAAAGACAAGCACGCAAAACCATATTTCGGGGAAATGCATATTTTTACGATTTCCCGGTATAATAAATCACATGATATTGACACTGTCATTGGCCGAGATTATAATATCATTACGGGAAAATGCAACCATTTACATTTTCCCGAAGTAAGGAGTGCGAGATTATGGAACAGATCAGACGAGACTTGTATCTGAACAGACTGATAGAACGAAGAGAAAACGGCATGATCAAGGTCGTTACCGGCATTCGTCGATGTGGGAAGTCATATCTTTTGTTTAAGCTTTATTATCAATATCTGATTGAATCAGGTGTGGAAACGTCCAGAATCATCAGCATTCCGCTGGATGACGACGATTTTGAGGAGCTTCACGACAGCAAAAAACTGAGTGCCTACATCAAGGAACGAATTACGGATGACGGTATGTGGTATGTCTTTTTGGATGAGGTTCAGTTGTGCAAAAATTTTGAAGCAGTACTCAACGGATTAAACAGACGGGATAATGTGGACATTTATGTGACCGGAAGTAATTCCAAATTTCTTTCGTCGGATGTCCTTACAGAATTTCGTGGGCGCGGAGACGAGGTGCGTGTATATCCGCTTTCTTTTTCAGAGTATGTCTCTGCATATTCAGGCGATAAGTATGATGCATGGGTTGATTATTACACCTACGGAGGGCTGCCACAAATTCTTAGTAGGAAAACCGATGAGCTGAAATCCGGATACCTGACCACTCTCTGCCAGGAACTTTATCTCAAGGATATTGAAAACCGCCATAATCTGCGCGGAGACAATGTCATGTCGGCACTGCTTAATATTCTGGCATCTGCGGTAGGATCACTGACAAATCCGACGAAGCTTGCAAATACCTTCAGTAGCAATGGTATGCCTGTCAGCGACAAGACGATTGGAACCTATATCGGCTATCTGCTGGACGCTTTTTTTATCAGCAAGGCAGAGCGGTACGATATTAAAGGCAAGCGATACATTGCCTCTCCGTACAAATACTATTTTACGGATGTTGGACTTCGCAATGCACAGCTTAATTTCCGTCAGCAGGAAGAAAATCATATCATGGAAAATATCATTTACAACGAGCTTCTCGTAAGAGGATTCAATGTAGATGTGGGAGTTGTGGAACACGCAGAAAAAAATGAAGAAGGAAAGGTAGTGCGCAAGCGGTTGGAGGTTGATTTCGTCTGCAATCTTGGCAGCCGCAGATACTATATTCAATCTGCATTTGCAATTCCTGACCAGGGAAAAATGGAACAGGAGCAAAATTCGCTGGTTCGCATTGATGATTCGTTCAAAAAGATCATTGTTGTGAAGGATAGAATTAAGCTGTGGCGCAATGAAAAAGGTATTGTTGTTATGGGCATCATGGATTTTCTGTTGAATCCGGACAGCCTTGATCTGTAAGCTATGGGAAAGAACAACAAGATTTGCCCGGGCTGTGGGCGTAAGATGAAGCAACAGTTTATTGGACTCCAGCATTGTAAATGTGGGATGAGCTGGAAAAGAGATATCGGCTATTTTGAACGGACACCGGATATGGTGTTTTGTCTCAGACGCAACGCGCCCCGGGAGAAAACCAAGCCGGATCATTGAAATCAGGTACAAACAGAAACAATAGATTCATACGAATCAACATTTTAGGGCATCGGTCTTAACTGACGGGTGCTCTTTTTATGTCCATTTTACGAAAGGAGAACCAATCTATGGCAAGTAAATTGCAGGAATACCGGCGCATGTCGGAGGAGGCACAGCGACAGCTGACAGGGAGTCTGGATCGCTGGCAGTCCTTCCTTACGACAGCCTCGCGCCTGTATAAGTACCCATATCATGAGCAGGTCATGATCCATGCACAGCGACCGGATGCAACTGCCTGCGCCGAGTACGATGTTTGGAACAACACCATGGGACGCTTTGTTCGTCGCGGTTCCAAGGGCATTGCCCTCATCGATACCAGAGGCGACCATGACAGGCTCCGCTATGTATTCGATGTTTCGGATACCGGTGCGCGTGAGCATTCCAGAAATGTGAACCTGTGGGAACTGCGCGAAGAGCACCTTCCGGCAGTATCCGCCATGCTGTCTTCTTACTATGGCACGGACGCCGCAGACCCGCTAAGCAAGCAGATTGAAGATCTGGCGACAAGCCTTGCGCAGGAGTATTGGGACAACAATAAGCGCGACATTCTCGGCATCCTTGAGGATTCGTTCCTCGAAGAATATGATGAATTCAACGTCGGAGTGTCGTTTCGACATGCCGCGCAGGTCAGCATCAGCTATTCTCTGATGAGCCGCTGCGGTCTTGACCCGAACGATTACTTTGAGCACGAAGATTTTATGAGCGTCTTCGATTTCAATACCCCCGATACTGCGGCGGCGCTGGGTACGGCGGTGAGCGGCATCAATCAGCAGGTGCTGCGTGAGATTGGAGCAACTATCCGAAACTATGAGCGCGAGAAACTCGCGGAAAGGAGCGTTACACATGGAAATGACCTACACGAAAGCCGGAGAATACCTGATTCCGGACATCAGACTGAGCAACCGGGAATCGAAGCCCATCGGGAAGTACGGGCAGATGAGGAAGCAGTATCTGAAAGAGCATCGTCCGATTCTCTGGAACAGGCTGATTCTGAAGGAGCAGCTGTTCCCGCACCTTCAGGAGATCGACGAGACAGCGCATCGGAGGCTGGACGAGATGCTGCCGCAGATGGAGACGCAGGCCGGAGTGACCGAGGAACTGAAGAAGAAAGACCCGATGGCGTGGGCAGGGATGATGAACAGCCTGAAAGCACAGGCGGAGGAGATCATTCTGAACGAGCTGGTGTTCAATTAACCGAGGAAGAGATCAGCGACGGCTGGTTTCCTCTTGGAAATGAAGTCAGCACCCCGTTCGTAGATGAGCAAACCGGACAGTTTGAGCAGTTATCCCTCACGGATCTGTTCAGCACGGAAATGGAACAGATAAATCGTATTGATGAAGCGGAAAGCATGAGAACAGTGCCTTCCGCTTTTTCTTTTACCCAGTCGGAGATTGACGATGTGCTTCTTGTCGGCAGCAATACAACTCACGCCAGAGAGCATATCGTGGATGCGTTCCAGAAGCAGAAAACAACAGCCGAGATTGCAGAGCTACTTCAGCATGAGTTTCATGGCGGCTACGGCATCAAGGGCCTCAGCGGCGACTATGCCGCATGGTTCGCCGAGGACGGCATTCATCTGTATCAGGGACGTTCCGCACGATATGAAGGAAATTCGCAGATTATTCTGTGGAAGTCTGCGGCAGAGCGTATTGGAGAACTGTTAGAGGAAGGTAGTTTTGCCACCAATGTGGAGCTTGCCGAGGCAGAGGGACTGGTTCGTTCCGAGACTGCGCTTTCCCTTCTCTAACTCTATCACGATTTGAGCGAGGATGCGAGAAATCAGGGATATTTGTCCTGCCTTGAGAACTTTCCTGCCGGATACCCAGACGCCCAGACGGCACTTGCCGAACGTCTGACGGATAAGGAGTTTTTATCCGAACTTCGCGGTGAATACGCCATGTTCTACGGTGCGTATGCCGAGGACAGAAGTCTGCTTCGATTTCATTACCACAAGCCGGATGAGCTATACTCGGATATCAGAAAGAGATTTATAAGGGGCAGAACGAACTTTTGTCGAGACTGGCTAAGCTTCAACAACGAAGTTTCTGTTCCATGGGTGGCAGAGTGGTATACTTTGTCACCCGATATATACACGTTCGACATCATTGAGCCTGTCGCAGTGAAAAAGTAAAATGAAATCAGAAAGAAACAAGGAGGTCTCGACCATGAAGATATTACTCAGAATCCTGCTTGCACCGGTATTCGCACTGCTGACCGTTATCATCTGGATTGCCACGAAGATTGTTGATTTGTCCGCTGTTGTTTTGAATTTCATCGCTATCGCAACCGCGCTGGGCGCAATCTGCATCATCATTGATGGCAGAACCGCCAGCGGCATTGCCGGTCTGGTTGCAGCGTTCTTCCTGACGCCGTTTGGACTGCCACTCCTTGCGATGTTGATTCTTGAAGGCGTAAAAAGTGTAAAGTGCCGGATTCAGGAATGCGTATATGTTTGAACCTGTGCCCAAGTTGGCCACAAGTGACTTCTCCCCAAGTTGGGGGAAGCTAAATCTCTCAAGCTCTTGCTGCCTCAAAACAGCAGGAGCTTTTATTTCTATATAGGAAATTGCTCCGCAATCCCCTATATAGCAAAAAAAGGCACTACGTGC